>SDZE01000358.1 GCA_004173095.1 Bradyrhizobiaceae bacterium | reverse complement strand
GCATTGCCGACGCAGGTGCCGTACACCGCGCCCGCACCGATGCCGCCGACCACCGCTCCCGCGTAAAGCATCGCCAGTGTCTCGGCATAGGAGTTGATGACCCACGCCATGCTGATGAACACGCCACCGAACATGATGACGACCCGCGGCCCGTATTTGTCCACGAACCAGGCTTCCACGGGTACCAGCCAGGTTTCGATCAGCACGAAGATTGTGAAGGCAAACTGGATCGACGTGCGCCCCCAATGATGCTTGGCATCGATCGGATCGACGAACAGTGTCCAGCCATATTGGAGGTTGGCGATCATCGCCATGCAGACGATACCCATGCCGAGCTGGATCCAGCGGAAGTTGCCGGACGGCATCACGGGGGCATTCGAGGCGTTTGTTGGCGACATCATCGGACCTCCCAAAGCTGCGTCTTCCTCTCCGCGGCTGAGTGTCGCGGACATGTGGCTTATCGCCGCAAGCGCAATAGGAAGCTGGTATATTCAATGCCATGACGCAACCTGGAACTCAGCCGGCCGGGCGAAATTTGTCGCTGCGCTGCAGCGAGCAAGCAGTCGCGATGACACAACAAAAAACGCGCCCGGCTGGGCCGGGCGCGTCGTTGTTAGTTCAGGTTTACGAGGCGAGCGCTCTGCTCACCACGACCTTGCGCCAGGGCTTCAAAACGGCGATTGCCAGAATCGAGGCGAGGATATTGGCGCCAGCGGCAATCAGGAACACGCTGTCCCAGGTGCCGGACGACTGCTGCATGTAGTTCGCGACAGGCACCAGCAAAGCCGCGGTGCCTTTCGCGGTGTAGAGCAGGCCGGCATTGGTGGTGGCGAATTTCGAGCCGAACGTGTCCGTGCAGGTCGAGGGGAAGAGCGAATAGATTTCACCCCAGGCGAAGAACACGAAGCCGGACAGCAACACGAACCACAACGGATCGTGGCCCCACATATAAAGCGCCCATATGCCGACGCCTTCCATGCCGAAAGCGATGAACATCGTGTTCTCGCGTCCGATCTTGTCGGAGATCCAGCCGAAGAACGGTCGGGTCAGGCCGTTCAGCACGCGGTCGATGGTGGCAGCGAAGGTCACCGCCGTCATCGTCACGGCCATCAGCGTCACCGGAACGTTGTCGATCTTCCAGTCGGCCGCAATCGGCTTCAGGTTGGCCGTCACCATCAGGCCACCGGCGCCGACGATGACGAACATGAAATACATCAGCCAGAAGATCGGATGCCGGATCACTTCCATCGGTGTGTAGTTGCGCCGCGTCTGGATCACATTCGCATTCGCCACCACCGCCGGCACCTGGCCGGCCTTCGGCGCGAACAGGAAGAACGACAGGATCACGATGATGATGCCCTGGCCGAGGCCGAAATACAGAAAGGCGGTCTGGAAACCGGAATCCTTGATCATGGCCTGGATCGGCGCGACGGTCAGGGCCGAGCCAGCACCGAAGCCCGCAGCAGTGATGCCCGCCGCCAGGCCGCGCTTGTCGGGAAACCACTTCAGCGCATTGCCGACGCAGGTGCCGTACACGCCACCAGCGCCAATGCCGGCGATGATCATGCCGAGATAGAAGCCGTTGAGCGATTCCGCTTGCGCATTGATGGCCCAGCCGATGCCGCAAAGGATACCGCCGACGAGCACGACGAGTTTGGGGCCGTATTTATCGACGAACCAGCCTTCGATCGGGACCAGCCAGGTTTCGAACAGCACGAACAGCGTGAAAGCCCACTGGATCGATGCGCGGTCCCAGCCGAATTTCTTCTGAATGTCGGGGACGAAGAAGGTCCAGCCATATTGATAGTTGGCGATCATCACCATGGCGCCGACGCCGATGGCCAATTGGGTCCAGCGATAGGCATCGCTAACACGCGCGGCAGCAGGCGCGCCTCCGTGAACTGCATCCGTCATAGTTCCTCCTAAGCGCTGTTCTATTTAAGTTCGACAGCTGGAGGCTGGAGTTTGGTATATGATATGCCAACTAACAAGAGGTAATCGACTGTTTGTCGCAGTTGATTTCGCATAGCTCATGCTGTGCTGCAAAAGGAATGGCGATGTGCGGACACACAAAAGCCGGCGGATGACCGCCGGCTTTCGCTTTGCAAGGTGTCTTTGAACTACACGGAAGCTTCCGCCGTGCGGTTGCGCAGGCGTGCCAGACCGTTCGAGATCACTGACCAGAACAGGGCGATCAATCCCAGGATCATGATCGTGCTGACCAGCGTATTGGAGAAGAAGATCCCCAGCGATCCCTGCGAGCCGAGCAGGGACTGTCGGAACGCTTCCTCCGCCTTGTCGCCAAGCACGATCGCGAGCACCAACGGAGCGAGCGGGTAGTTGCACTTTTTGAGTGCATACCCGATCACGCCGAACACCAGCATCATCACCACGTCGAAGGTGGAATTGTGCACGGAGTAGGCGCCGATAGCGCACAGCACCAGGATCAGCGGTGCGATGATGCTGAAGGGCACGCGCAGGATCGCAGCGAAGACCGGCACGCAAGTGAGGACGATGATGAGGCCGACGAGATTGCCGAGATACATCGAGGCGATCAGGCCCCAGACGAATTCTTTCTGCTCGACGAACAGCATCGGTCCGGGCTGCAGGCCCCAGATCAGGAGGCCGCCGAGCAACACGGCCGCGGTGGGCGAGCCGGGGACGCCGAGCGACAGCATCGGCAGAAGTGCGGCAGTGCCGGCGGCGTGGGCAGCGGTTTCCGGCGCGATGACACCTTCGATCTCGCCCTTGCCGAAATTCTTGCCGTTCTTCGACATCCGCTTGGCGATGCCGTAGCTCATGAACGAGGCCGGGGTAGCGCCTGCCGGCGTGACGCCCATCCAGCAACCGATGATGCAGGAACGCAGCGACGTCATCCAGTATTGTGGCAGGCTCTTCCAGGTCCGCAACACGACGCGCAGATCGATCTTCGCCTTGCCACCGCGGAAGTTGAGGCCCTCTTCCATGGTGAGGAAGATCTCACCGAGGCCGAACAGGCCGATCACCGCAATCAGGAAGTCGAAGCCGTTCAACAGTTCGGTGGAGCCGAAGGTGAGGCGGAGCTGGCCGGTGATCGAGTCGAGCCCGACGGCGGCGAGGGCAAATCCGATCATCATGGCCGCGATGGTCTTGAACGGCGGCTCCTTACTGAGGCCGACGAAACTACAGAACGCCAGGAAATAGACCGCGAATTTCTCTGCCGGCCCGAATTGTAAGGCGAAGCCTGCCACCAGCGGCGCGACCAGCGTGATCATGATGACGGCGAACAGCGCGCCGACGAAGGACGACGTGAACGCAGCGGTCAGCGATTCAGCGGCCTTGCCCTGCTGCGCCATCGGATAGCCGTCGAACGTCGTCGCCACCGACCATGGTTCGCCGGGGATGTTGAACAGGATCGAGGTGATCGCACCGCCGAACAGCGCGCCCCAGTAAATACAGGACAGCATGATAATGGCCGATGTCGGCGGCATGCTGAAGGTGAGCGGCAACAGGATCGCGACACCATTGGCACCGCCCAGCCCAGGCAATACGCCGATGATCACCCCAAGCACGATGCCGAGGACCATGACCGCGATATTGAAGGGCTGCAGCGCGACGGCAAATCCGTGGAACAGATTGACGAGTTCTTCCATGTCGAAAAGTCCTTGAAGACGACTGACGGATGGTGGACGTCCAGAGCGTCATTGCGAGGAGAGGAGCGACGAACCAATCCGCTTTGTCTTGGCGCCGCTTCCGTTTTTTTCGTGCAGTTCATCAGCGGGCCGGCAAAGCCGGACACGGAGGTCGCAATGACAACGGAGATCTTTCTTGGTCTACAGACCAAGCCATTCTTCGATCGGCCCCTTCGGCAGGGGGACCAGAAACCAGCGTTCGAAGACCAGATAGGTGACGATCGGCATGCCCAGCGACAGCGCAGCGATGATCGGCCAGTTGTACTTGCCCAGCCAGCGCATGAACCAGGCGATGAAGATCGCCGATGCCAGGTAGAGACCGATGAAGGGCAGCGCTGCCACATAGATGCCGGTCGGGATAACCACGCTGAACACCTGACGAAGCTGGCCCCATTCGGCGAACAGCGGACCATCCGACTCGCGCAGCGTATTCCAGAGATTGATGAGGCTCGAAATGATGATGAAGAGGCCGATATAAAACGGGAAGAACCCCGCCTTCGGCCCTTCGGCGCCCCAGTTGATACCGGCTTTGATGCTGCCATAGACGACGACGGCACCGAACAGGCCGATGACGGTGGTGACGCCGGCCTCGACCGCTTTATGAGTCGGACCTGTGGTGTGAGATTGCTGCGTGGTCATGAGACTTCCATTTCGAACTTGCGGATCGGTCTGGGAGTGGCCGGCTCATTCAGGTGAGCCGGCGCAGCGTGATGCGTGTTCTCTGTGGACGCGTGCGATCAGTTGCTGGCGAGGAAGCCGGCTTCCTTCATCAGCGTCTCGTGCCGCTTCTCCTCGGTGCCGACCCAGCCCGCATAGTCGCCGCCGGTCATGAACGTGGTGTTGAAGGCACCGCTCTTCATCAGATCCTGCCATTCCGGCGTGGCGCGGACCTTCTTGAACAGCTCGACGTAATATTCGACCTGGTCCTTGGTCGCCTTGGGGCCCATGAAAATGCCGCGCAGCATGACGTATTCGATGTCGAGGCCCTGGGACTTGCAGGTCGGGATGTCTTTCCAGGCCTTGCCATCGGCGACCGGCTCGTCATAGGCCATCGCCTTGCTGTCGAACACGCAGAGCGGACGCACCTTGCCACCGCGCCATTGCGCGACGGCCTCGATCGGATTGTTGACCGTCGAGTCGATGTGCTGGCCGACGAGCTGCACCGCAACCTCGCCGCCGCCTTTGTAGGGGATGTAGGTGAACTTGCTGCCGATCGCTTTTTCCATAGCGACGGTGATGATCTGGTCTTCCTGCTTCGAGCCGGTGCCGCCCATCTTCATCGAGCCCGGCGGGGCTGCTTTCACAGCTTCGATATATTCCTTGACGGTCTTGTAGGGTTTGTCAGCATTCACCCACAGCACGAATTCGTCGAGCGCCAGCATGGCGACCGGTGTCATGTCCTTCCAGTTGAAAGGGATGCCGGTGGCCAGCGGTGTCGTGAACAGGTTCGACAGCGTGATGATGATCTTGTGCGGATTGTTGTTGGCGGACTTGACGTCGAGAAAGCCTTCGCCACCGGCGCCGCCCGACTTGTTGATGACGACGAGCGGCTGCTTCATCAGGCTGTGCTTGGTGACGATGCCCTGAATGGTGCGCGCCATCTGGTCGGCACCGCCGCCGGTCCCGGCCGGGACGATGAATTCGACCGGTCTCACCGGCTCCCATGCGGCGGAGGCGGGTTGACTCCACAAGGCAATCACGGACGCGGCGGCAGCCAGCGCAAGACAAGAAGCGGAACGACTCATTGTTTCTCTCCCATTCGTTGTGATGCGTCGGTCGTGGCGCCGACTTGTCATCTATGAGTGTGTGGTCAGACGTCCTTCAAGTTTTCCATGCTGCTAGTCATGTGAACTGATCCTTGCATACGCATGCGCGCATGTCAGGCGGCCGAGCCAAACTGGCTCGCTGTAAAGATGAAGAATTGAGTTGGGATCGCTGTGGCATGGCGCATATGGCATCGCGTGCCTGTCCGAGCGCATGGCCTTCGTCCTCCCCCCAGTCTGCTTTCTATTGATGGTGAAGCATGACCGTCGACGCAGTTTGGTATGCGATATGCCAAGCAGCAAGCGATTAGAGCCGTTACAGGCCGGGACGGCTAATATGTCGCAGCAGGCGGGAGGTTGTGTTGCAATGCAACCTGGAGGTCAAAAAAGAGGCCCCTGAAAACCGGGGCCGAGGTTCGGGAGGAACAGGGAGCACCTGCGGGCCGCAGCCCGCAGAGCTCGAATATCACAGGCCGGTGCGCGGCAGGTCGCCGTTACGGATCGAGATCCGGGCGCTGGCCATCAGGGCGCGATCCAGCGCGGCCAGGAAGCGGCCAAACAGGCTGGAATGGGCGGTCACGTCGAAAGAAGCGGTCTTGGACATCGTGTGTCTCCAGAATGGCGGCTGCGCCGTGTGCTGATCTGGAGCTAATTTACGTATACCAGATGCCACGACCAGAGCTTTGTTTGCATGGCAGCATGTTTATTGTTGCAGTGCGAAATCAAACGATAGGGATTTCTTATCGTTGTGCGCGCGGCGTCTGGATCGCTTGGCTTCGCGCGCGCAGCGCCGCAACGGCCGTGCGGACAACGAAAAAGGCCGCCTTGCGGGCGGCCTTTCGCGTTCAGGATATATCAGTGTCGCTTACTCGGCAGCGACCTTGCGCGGCGGGTCGAGGGCGCCGGAGTCGTGGATCTCGGCGACCTGGTGATCGCTGAAGCCGAGCACCTGCTTGAGGATCTCGTCGGTGTGCTCGCCGAGCAGCGGCGAGCGCTCGACGACGGTGGGTGAAGCCGACAGTTTGATCGGATTGCCGACCGACAGATATTCGCCGCGCTCGGGATGAGCGACCTTCACCATGGTGCCGGTGGCATAGAGCGACTGGTCCTCGGCGATTTCCTTCATCGACAGGATCGGACCGCAGGGGATGTCGTCCTCGTTGAGGATCTCCATCGCCTCGAACTTGGTCTTGGTCATCGTCCACTGTTCGATGCGGGCAAAGATCTCGTTCAGGCGCGACAGGCGAACCGCCGGCTTGTTGTAGTTCGGGTCGGTCTTCCAGCCGGGTTCGCCGATGACGTCGCAGATCTTCTCCCACACCGGCGCCTGGGTGATGAAGTAGATGTAGGCGTTGCCGTCGGTCTCCCAGCCCTTGCACTTCAGGATGCGGCCCGGCTGGCCGCCGCCGGAGTCGTTGCCGGCGCGCGGCACGGCATCGCCGAACGGAATGCCTTCGCCGAACTGGCTGTATTCCTTCAGCGGGCCGTGGGCGAGGCGCTGCTGGTCGCGCAGCTTGACGCGCGACAGGTTCAGCACGCCGTCCTGCATCGCCGCAGTGACCTTCTGCCCCTTGCCGGTCTGGGTGCGCTGATACAGCGCGGTGACGATGCCGAGGGCGAGATGCAGGCCGGTGCCGCTGTCGCCGATCTGTGCACCGGTGACCAGCGGCAGACCATCGCGGAAGCCCGTCGTGGAAGCGGCGCCGCCGGTGCACTGGGCGACGTTCTCATAGACCTTGCAGTCTTCATAAGGGCCGGGACCGAAACCCTTGATCGAGGCGACGATCATCTTCGGGTTGATCTCCTGGATCTTTTCGAAAGAGAAGCCCATGCGATCGAGCACGCCGGGTCCGAAGTTTTCGACCAGAACGTCGCACTCTTTCATCAGCGCGGTGAGGACTTCCTTGCCCTTGGGGTTCTTGGTGTCGAGGGTGATCGAGCGCTTGTTGTGGTTCAGCATGGTGAAATACAGGCTGTCCACATTCGGGATGTCCTGAAGCTGGCCGCGGGTGATGTCGCCAACGCCGGGACGTTCGACCTTGATCACGTCGGCGCCGAACCAGGCGAGCAACTGCGTGCAGGTCGGGCCCGATTGCACATGGGTGAAGTCGAGAATGCGAACGCCTTTGAGCGCCTGTGTCATTGCTATGCTCCCGTACTGTTTCTTGCCGGCTCGGCACTTGGAGGTTGATATTTGGAAAAAATAAGCGGGGCCGCGTGGCCCCGCTTGATGCGAATTACTTCTTCTTGCTGAGCACGCTCTGCGGATTGAGGTTGCCGATGCGGCCGCTTTCGCTGCCGGCAGCCGGATCGATCACCGCATTGATGAGCGTCGGCTTGCCCGAGTCCATCGCCTCGTTGACGGCGCGCTTGAGCTCGTCCGGCGAGGTTGCGTTCACGCCGACGCCGCCAAAGGCCTCCATCATCTTGTCGTAGCGCGAGCCCTTGACGAACACCGTCGGTGCCACATCGGAGCCACCCGACGGATTGACGTCTGTGCCGCGATAGATGCCGTCATTGTTGAACACGACGATGCAGACGGGGAGGTTATAGCGGCAGATCGTTTCGACCTCCATGCCGCTGAACCCGAACGCGCTGTCGCCCTCGATCGCCAGCACCGGCTTGCCGGTCTCGACCGCAGCGGCGATGCAGTAGCCCATGCCGATGCCCATGATGCCCCAGGTGCCGACGTCGATGCGCTTGCGCGGCTGATACATGTCGACGATGCCGCGGGCGAGGTCGAGTGTGTTGGCGCCTTCATTCACGAGCATCGCATCCGGACGCTCCTTGATGATGGTGCGGAGAACACCCAGCGCGCCGTGATAGTCCATCGGCGAGTTGTTGTTCATCAGCTTCGGCGCCATCTTGGCGATGTTCTCGTCACGCTTCTTGGTGACGGCGCCCGACCAGTCGGCCGACGCCTTCTGCCAGTCCTTGCCCATGCCGTTCAGCAGTGCGGTGACGCAGGAGCCGATATCGCCCACCACCGGCGCGACGATCTCGACGTTGGAATCCATTTCCTTCGGCTCGATGTCGATCTGGATGAACTTCTTCGGCGCATCACCCCAGGCCTTGCCCTTGCCATGCGACAGCAGCCAGTTCAGGCGCGCGCCGATCAGCAGCACGACATCGGAGTCCTTCAGCACGGTGGAGCGTGCGGCGCCGGCGCATTGCGGATGGGTGTCGGGCAGCAGGCCCTTCGCCATGCTCATCGGCAGGAACGGAATGCCCGAGGTTTCGACGAGGGCCTTCACGGCATCGTCGGCCTGTGCGTAGGCGGCGCCCTTGCCGAGAATGATCAGCGGCTTCTTCGCTGATTTCAGCACGTCGAGCGCGCGCTTGATGCTGTCCGGAGCAGGGAGTTGTGCCGGAGCGGCATCGATCACCTTGACCAGCGACTTCTGACCGGCCTGCGCATTCATGACCTGACCGAACAGCTTGGCGGGCAGATCGAGATACACACCGCCGGGACGGCCGGACACGGCGGCGCGGATCGCGCGCGCCAGGCCGATGCCGATATCCTGGGCATGCAGGACGCGGAATGCGGCCTTGCAGAGCGGCTTGGCGATCGCGAGCTGATCCATTTCCTCGTAGTCGCCCTGCTGCAGGTCGACGATCTCACGCTCGGACGAGCCGGAAATCAGGATCATCGGAAAGCAGTTGGTGGTGGCGTGGGCGAGGGCGGTGAGGCCGTTGAGGAAGCCCGGCGCCGACACGGTGAGACACACGCCGGGCTTCTTGGTGAGATAGCCGGCGATCGATGCAGCGTAGCCCGCGGCCTGCTCGTGACGGAACGACAACACGCGGATGCCTTCGGCTTGCGCCATGCGACCGAAATCGGTGATCGGAATGCCCGGCACACCGTAAATGGTGTTGAGGCCGTTCAGCTTGAGGGCATCGATGATCAGATGGAAGCCATCTGTCAGGTCCTGTTCGGATGAGGTGTCGATGGCGTGAACTGCGGACATTCCGCTCTCCCGTGACGTTTCTGATGGATGATTGTTGGTCGGTGCCGCGCGACATGCCGCGCGACGGCGTTATGTAAAGGCAGCCTTTAGGTGAACAGCTCCTGGCCGTGCGCTTCGACATAGGAGGCGAGACCCAATGTGTGATCGCGTGCGAGTTTTTCGGCCAGTTCAGTATTGCGTTCCTCGAGCGCCTCGATGATGGCGAGATGCTCGGGTAGCGACGTCGCGGTACGATCGACCCGGCCGATGGTGAGCTGACGATAGCCACGCACATGCAGAAGGATGTCGTTGGTCATGTCGATCAAGACCGGCGATTCGCTCAGCGACAGCACCGCCTGGTGAAAAGCGATGTTGGCCTTCGAATATTCCTCGACATGATCCTGCGGCAGGCGGTCCTTGCCAAAGTCCTTGAAGAAATCGCGCAGCGCCGAAATATCTTTCTTGCGTGCGGTGGTGGTGATGAGGCGCGCCGCCATGCTCTCCAGCGCTGCCCAGGCACGGATCATATCGACGATCTCGTTCTTGGTCTTGCGCACGACCACGATGCCGCGGCGTGGAACAGTCTTGACGAAGCCGTCCTGCTCGAGCATCGCGATGGCTTCGCGGATCGGGGTGCGGCTGACCCCGAGACGCTCGGAGAGGGCGCGCTCGTCGAGCATCACCGGATCCGGCGCCGTGTAGATGTCCATCTTGAGAATGGCTTCTTTCAAGGCCTCATAGGCCTTGGTCTTGAAGCTTGTCTCTGGTGCGATCCGTACGATCGCAAGATCGGCCTCGGACATAATGGAAGGCGCCTTGGTTGGTTTTCGCGTGGACATGAATCATCTCCGGTCGGAGATGTGGTACCACAGAAATAACAATAAGAATTTTTGGCATGCCAGATGCCAGCATGTCAAGCTGACGACGAATTCAGCAGTTTTGCGCCGCAACGCGCCTTGACTTTCGGATTTCTGGCATACCAAATGCCATCAATTCGTCCGCGTCAAGAAACGCAATGGGAGAAGGCCATGTCTCAATCCAATCTCGCCGTCAAACAAGCAGCACCCTCAGCGAAGGAGGCCGTTCGCAAGGTGCTCGACGCCGTCAAGGCGGACAAGCGCACCAGCCTCACCGCGCCGGAAGGCAAGCTGGTCTGCGACGCCTATGGCATTCCCGTTCCGAAAGAGGGCGTCGCCACCTCGGCCGCCGATGCGGCGAAGCTCGCCGGCGGCATGGGCTTCCCGGTGGTGATGAAGATCGTCTCGCCGGACATTCTGCACAAGACCGAAGCCGGCGGCGTCATCGTCGGCGTCAAGACGGCGGAAGACGCGCAGAAGGCCTATGACACCATTCTGGCCAACGCCAAGAAATACAAGGCCGACGCCAAGATCGAAGGCGTGCAGGTCCAGCAGATGCTGATGGGCGGCACCGAGGTGATCATCGGATCGATCACCGATGGCTCGTTCGGCAAGCTGGTGGCCTTCGGCCTCGGCGGCGTGCTGGTGGAAGTGCTGAAGGACGTCACCTTCCGCCTCGCGCCCGCCACCAACGACGACGCGATGTCGATGCTCGACGGCATTCAGGCCGCCGAGGCCGAAGGC
>SDZE01000614.1 GCA_004173095.1 Bradyrhizobiaceae bacterium | reverse complement strand
TATCACGACTATGAAGGCGTCGCCCTCGATCACGACGAGCGCCCGCGCCTGCAGAAGGATCTCGGCACCAAGAACGCGATGCTGCTGCGCAATCACGGCACGCTGACCGTCGGTCGCTCGGTCGCCTCGGCGTTCGAGCGCATGTATTACCTGGAGCGTGCCTGCACCATGCAGGTCCGCACCCGCATGCTCGGCCCCACCGCCTATCCGGTCGATCAGATCGTGATCGAGAAGAATGCCGAACTGGTGTCGAATGCCGACCGCGCGGAACTGCGTTCCACAAAACTGGTGTGGCCGCCGATGCTGCGCAAGCTCGACCGCCGCGACCCCTCTTACAAGACCTGAGATTCGTGCTAGAGAGAGGCCACAAACCTCTACGCTGAATATAAAACGCCGCCCAATTCCGGGCGGCGTTTTTTTGTTCGCGGCTTTTCTGTTTCGCGGCCTCGCCCTCAGGGCCGCATGAAGGCGAAGTCCGTGTCAGGATCGCTATGATCGGCGAGGAAATGAAGCTCGGACTGCACGTCGGCCGCGCTGCGGTTCTGCAGATATTTGGCGACGATCAGCCCCAGCATCGACCTACAAACGCTATCCTGATCGATACAAGCCGCATGCGCTGCGGCCATGGCGGCGGAAAAATGAGTGGTGGCGATCTCGCTGGCCGACATTGGTGTTCTCTCCCTGTTATGTCCGCGATCAAAGCCACAGCAGCGCCCCGCGCCATTGATCTGCATCATGTGGGGTGAACAAAGCGCCACGTGACAATCAGCGTCGTCACAGCAGCGGCATTGGTGGGCACGGCGCAAGCGCGCCTTTGCCCACCCTTGTAATAGCAAAACCGATTATCGTCCTGTTGTTCCGCAAGGGATGCCCTGCCGCGAACGGCCATCCGCGGCAGGGCGGCTGGCGATCGGATCGAGCCCACCCTGAGCCGCTTGTGGCTGCTCTGTAGCGTGATCGCGCCAGCATCTTCATCAGACCCGGATGGTTGCCCGAACAAAGTTGGTTCGCTTCACAAGGCAGGGATCGACGAAGATGACGAAGACTAGCACAGAAACGGCCGGCATCGATACGGCCAAGGACAAGCTCGACATTGCCGTGCATGGCCAGGCCCGGCAATGGCAGGTGGCAAATACGGTGGCAGGGTGGCGGCAGCTCGCCGCGGATTTCGCCCGGGTCGGCGTCGCCAAGGTCGGGATCGAGGCTACCGGCGGTTACGAACGCGGCGTGGTCGCGCATCTGCGGACGGCAGGACTCGTCGTGCTGGTGCTGCAACCAATCCAGGTCAAAGCCTTTGCGCGACAGCATCTGCGCCGCGCCAAGAACGATACGCTGGATGCCATGCTGATCGCCGCCTGCACAGTGACGCTCGATCCGCCCGAGGTCGCGCCGGATCCAAGATTCAACGCGCTGGCGGACGATCTCACCTTCATCGAACAGATCGAGGAGGACATTGCCCGCTTCAAGACCCGGCGCGAACATATCGACGACCCGCGGCGGCGACGGCTCGTGGACAATGACATCGTGCGGCTGAAGGCGCGCCGGACCGCCGAGCTGGCGCGTCTGGCGGCACGGTTGCGCAAGCATCCGGATCTGGCGCGACGGCTCGATCTGGTGCTCAGCGTTCCCGGTATCGGTGAGCGGACGGCATTGGCGATCATCGTCCGCATGCCCGAACTCGGGCAGGTCAGTCGGGAGCAGGCCGCAGCGCTCGCCGGCCTTGCCCCATTCGACGACGACAGCGGCAAGCGACGCGGCGAGCGTCACATCGCCGGCGGACGCAGCCGCCTGCGTCGTTCCTTGTTCGCAGCCGCGCTACCGGCCTCATTCCGCTGGAACAAAGCCCTTTGCGAGCTCTATGGCAGGCTTAAAGCACGCGGAAAGGCGCACAACTCAGCCCTCATCGCCTGTGCCCGAAAGCTCCTTATCTACGCCAACACCATCGTCCAGCGCGGTACACCATGGGTCGAAAAGCAACCGGCTGTTTAATGGTTGCTACCCGATGATCCGCACCCACGAACGGATGCCTTTCTGGAAGCTCTTGAGGTCGTACTTTTCGTTCGGCGAATGGATGTTGTCGTCATCCAGCCCGAAGCCGATCAGCAATGAATCGAGGCCGAGCGTGCGCTTGAAATCGGCGACGATGGGGATCGAGGCACCCGAGCCGATCAGCAACGCGTCCTTGCCCCACTCCTCGGTCAGCGCCTGCTTGGCAGCAGCCAGCGGCTTCATGTTCCAGTCGAGGGCGATGGCCGGCGCATTGGAATGATCGAGAAACTCGGCGGTGCAATCGCCGGGCAGCTGGCTGGTGACGAAGGCGCGGAAGGCGTCGCGAATCCTGCCGGGATCCTGGCCCTCGACGATGCGGAACGACACCTTGGCCGAGGCGTGCGACGCGATCACCGTCTTCGAGCCCTCGCCCGTATAGCCGCCGACGATGCCGTTGATATCGCAGGTCGGACGCGACGTGATCTGTTCGATCAGTTCGCGGTCGGTCTCGCCGGCGGGAATCGACAGGCCGATCGGCTTCAGGAAACTCTCCGCAGTCAGGCCCAGCCCCTTCCATTGCGCCAGAATATCCGCCGGCAGATCCTTCACGCCATCGTAGAAGCCGGGAATGGTGATACGGCCTTGGTCATCATGCAGCTTGCCGAGGATGCTGGTGAGCACGCGGATCGGATTGCGCGCGCCGCCGCCATAGATGCCGGAATGCAGATCGCGATTGGCGGCGGTGATCTTCACCTCTTCATAAACAAGACCGCGCAGCGCCGTGGTGATCGCCGGCGTCGCCGGGTCCCACATGCCGGTGTCGCAGACCACAGCGAAGTCGGCGGCGAGATCCTTCTTGTTGGCTTCGAGAAACGGCACGAAATTCTTCGAGCCGACTTCCTCCTCACCCTCGATGCAGATGGTGAGATCGATCGGCAGGTCGCCCGTCACCTTGGTCCAGGCGCGGCAGGCCTCGATGAAGGTCGAGAGCTGCCCTTTATCGTCCTGTGCCCCGCGCGCGACGATGATGTCGCGGCCATCGGCATGCTTGGTCACCACCGGCTCGAACGGCGGACGATGCCACAGCTCCAGCGGATCGACCGGCTGCACGTCGTAATGGCCGTAGAACAGCACATGCGGGCGGTTGCCCGTATTGCCCTTGGCCGTGGCGACGATGGCGGGATGCCCGGCGGTCGGCCGCACCTCGGCATTGAAGCCGAGCGCCGCGATCTCGCGGGCGAGATGCGCCGCCGCCTTGGCGCAGTCATCCGCAAAGGCCGGATCGGCGGAGATTGATTTGATCCGCAGCAAGGCGAACAGCCGCTCCAGCGCTTGATCGAAATCGCCATCGGCATGCGCGAGGACGGAGTTCAGTGACGACGATGCGGACATGGCAGTTTCCTTCAGGCCAGACTTGCAGAATGGATGATCGACGGCGGATCAGCGTTTGAGGATTCCGCCAAGGGTCCCGCGCACGATCTCGCGGCCGATGGAGCTGCCCAGCGACCCGCCGAGCTGCTTGCCCACATTGGCCACGATGCCGCCAACCACTTTGTTGGTGACCGAGCGCGTCACGCTGCGCGCGATAACCTGCCCGGTCGTCAGCCGACCGCGCGATGTATTGGTCCCGAAGATGCTGCCGAAAATGCCACCGAGCGTGCCCAGCAATCCGCCGCCTGAACCCGCTGTACCAGCCTCGGCCGGCGTCGCCGCGTTGCCCGCGATGCGCCGCTGCAGCATCTCATACGCGGAATCGGAATCGACGGCGGTGTCGTATTTGCCTTTGACCGGACTGGCGTTGATGATCGCCTTGCGCTCGTCCGGCGTGATCGGCCCGATCCGCGCGACAGGCGGCCGGATCATGACCCGCTCGACCATCGCCGGCGTACCGTTGCCTTCGAGGAACGAGACCAGCGCCTCACCCTTGCCGAGTTGCGTGATGGCTTCGGCCGTATTGAGCTTCGGATTTGCGCGGAACGTCTCCGCAGCAGCCGCCACCGCCTTCTGGTCGCGCGGCGTGAAGGCGCGCAACGCGTGCTGCACGCGGTTGCCCAATTGTGCGAGTACGCGATCGGGCACATCGATCGGGTTCTGGGTCACGAAATAGACGCCGACCCCTTTCGATCGGATCAGGCGCACCACCTGCTCGATCTTGTCCATCAGCGCCTTCGGTGCATCGTTGAACAGCAGATGCGCCTCGTCGAAGAAGAACACCAGCTTCGGCTTCGGCAGGTCGCCGACTTCCGGCAATTCCTCGAACAGCTCGGACAACAGCCACAGCAGGAACGTCGCATACAGCCGCGGGCTCGACATCAGTTTGTCCGCGACGAGGATATTGACCATGCCGCGGCCGTCGCGATCGGTGCGGATGAAATCCTTCAGCTCCAGCGCGGGTTCGCCGAAGAATTTTTCACCGCCCTGGTTTTCCAGCACCAGCAATTGCCGCTG
>SDZE01000055.1 GCA_004173095.1 Bradyrhizobiaceae bacterium | reverse complement strand
CGTCATGTGCGCAAGTTGAGCTAAATGTTTTAAAGACTCTTCAACATATGGATTTTGAAGCCGTCAAATTGCGGATATTTGCGCGCGTTCGCAGCAACTTGTGCGGCCGCGGGGCGGCAGCGGAGCGACTAAAATGAGGCACTGCCGCGGGTGCCTCGCGGGGATGGATCGCCTCTTCGGTCGCTTTTAAAAGCGCGAACGGCGATGGATAGCCCCCGCGCCGGTCTCTTCAGGCTAGATTATTATGATACCGCAAAAATTTGCGACCTGTCGCCTTCCTCGGCGTCCAGCGGGGAACGCCTGAGGGGGCTTTGCGTTGCCAAGCGCTGAACCGCAAAGGGAGGCAACCATGCCAACTTTTATCAGTCAAATAAGCCTCGTTGCCGCCTATGCGGCCATGGCCTTCGTCGGCGCCATTGTGCTGGGTGTGCTTTAGGCTTCCGTCTTCTGACACGCTGCGTTCCCGGCGACCGAGTTGAAAGCTCGACACTGTCGTTGAATTTCAATGTCCATCGCAGTGCTGGATCACTTTCACTGAACACCCAACGTGCCGTATGCCGGCAAACGTCGGCAACGATGCCGCCTTACTTTGCCCACCTCGCCGCATGATGTAGTGTCCCGCATCTTGCGAGCGGGGATATCATGCGTCTGAAGACCATTCTGATCGGCGCGACGATGGTTGCCGTGTCGTTCGTGGCCGCCTTGAAGCTGATGGACTATCTGGCGCCACGCGGCACCGGCGCTGCGCCGACGCTGGTCGAGCTGCCGCCGCTGCCGCCTTCGCCGCCGCGCAGTTCCTCCATTATAGCGCCCATCGCTGTGACGCTGACTGCGATCCGCGATGTCGCCGAGCGCGGCGCGCCGCGCGACTTCGCCGGCACCGCTGCCAATCCTGCGCAGCAATTGTTGCAGAATGCCGACATCAGGTGGAGCGCCGCGCGCGGGCCGCTGACCGCCACCGGCGCGCAGGACACGCTGACGATCTCGACGCCCCTGAACGGCACCCTGAATGTCAAAGGCGAGCTGTCGTCGAATGTTCGCGAAGCAATCGGCGGCGCCCTCGGCAATCTGCTCGGCGGCAACGTTGCCAAGCAGATCGGCAATATCAACATCAAGAACGTCAATGCCAATGCCGACATTCGCGGCAATGTCGTCGTCTCCTCGCAGCCGCGGCTGACACCGAACTGGCGGATCGAGCCCAATCTTGCGGCGCAGGTGGCGCTCGGCGATACTAATGCGTCGGTCGGCGGCGTCCGCGTCAATGTGCCGGCGCAGGTCAAGCCAATGATCGACAATGCCGTCAACGAGCAGATTGCGGCCGTGCAGCAGCGACTGCGCAACGATCCTGCGTTCGAACAGAATGCGCGGCGCGAATGGGCAAAACTATGCCGCTCTGTGCCGCTGCAGGGCGCGAGTGCGACACAGAACCTGTTTCTCGAATTGAAGCCGACCCGCGCCGTCGCCGCGCAACCGCGCATTGACGGCACCAACGTCACGCTCACGCTCGGCGTGGAAGCGGAAACCCGGGTCACCGGCACGCAAACGACGCCGAACTGCCCATTCCCCGCCACGCTGTCGATCGTGCCGCCCGGCCCCGGTAAATTGAGTATCGGCGTCCCCATCGACATGCCGTTCGTCGAGCTCAACAAGATCATCGAGGCGCAACTCGTCGGCAAGACGTTTCCCGAGAACGGCGCTGGCGCGGTGGATGTCATCGTCAAGAAGGCAACCGTGCGCGCCTCGGGCGACCGGCTGCTGATTTCGTTGCTGGTCAATGCCAAGGAGAAGTCGAGCTGGTTCGGGCTGGGCGGTGAAGCCAACATCCATGTCTGGGGCAAGCCGGCGCTGGATCAGGCCACCCAAATCATGCGCTTTACCGATCTCGAACTGGCGGTGGAATCCGAGGCGGCGTTCGGTTTGCTCGGCGCCGCCGCGCGCGCGGCGATGCCGCTGCTGCAAAGCACGCTGGCCGATCGCGCGGTGATCGACCTGAAGCCTTTTGCCTCCAATGCCCAACGCAAGATCGCTGGCGTCCTGGCGGATTTTCAGAAAAACGAAGACGGCATCCGCGTCGGCGCCGACATCACCGCGTTACGGCTTGGCGGCATCGCGTTCGATTCGAAAACGCTGCGCGTGATCGCGGAAGCGGACGGGGCCATCAATGTGGTGGTGACGAAGTTGCCGAACTTGTAGTGAGCTGGATCTCGACTTAGCCCAAGCGCTTAAGCGCACGTCGATCCGACCTTTCACAAAAAAGGCGCGTCTGCCTTGGCAGACGCGCCTTATCGTCAGGTGCCGTCCGTTAGGACGCGTACTTGAATTCCGGCATCGCCTTCAGCTGATCCTTGCTGGCGCCACTGATCACTGCGTGGTCAGGATACCAAGGATTTGTCCGAGCCGGGGCTACCGCCGTCCCACCCGTCGTGGCTGCGCCCGTCGTCGCGCCGCTTGGGGTCGTGGTCGTCGTGGTGGTAGCTGTCGTCGACTTGGCCATGCCAGCCGAACCGCCAGATGCCGTGGTCGATGCCTGCATCGGCTCGTTGACGAACTTCACCTTGTCGTACGGGATCGCGATCAGGCGCTCGCCGACGCCGAGGAAACCACCGACGCCGATGACGACTGCTTTGATGTTACCCTGCTTGTCGGTCAGAAGATCATTGATCGAGCCGAGGCTTTCATTGGCCTCGTTATAGACGTTCAATCCAACGACCTTCGACGTGCGCCAGTTGCCGTTGAACGACGTATCCGACGCGGCCGCCGGGGCAGCGGCAGGCGCGGTCGTTGTAGTGGTGGTTGCATTCGGGCTCTGTGCTAATGCTGCCGTCGCGAGCATTGCGGAGCCAATTACGCCAGCCGTCATATATGTCTTCAACATATGTTCCTCCTGTTGTTGCGAACTGTCCCAAACCAACGCGAGGTATTCGCCGCGGTTCCTGTTCCGCGCTAATATGTCGCCGCGGGCGCGACGTGCTTTTCGATGTATGGGACGAGCACGTGATGCGACGACTGCTCTTTGCTAGTCTGTTGCTAAAATTCGCCCCAATAGGGCGCGACGCCGTAGTGGCGATGCAGCGCTTCTTCCTGCGACCGGTCGCCCCAATCGAAATCGTTCTTTTCGGTGAACGACGGCGCGCTCTGCAGATCTTCGTCGACGATGTCGAGTTGATAGGCGTCCAGCTTGCGGCTGTAAGTCAGCAATACCCAAGGCACGGCGAGCAAGTTCGAGCCGATACCGAGAAAACCGCCAAACGACATGACGGCATAGGACACCTTGCCGCTGATCTTATCGATCATCAGTCTCTCGATATGCCCGATGCGCTCGCCATTGGCGCGCCGCACCGCAGTTCCCTCTATCCGGTCGCTGGCGATCAACGTGTGCGGCCTGGTCATGACGTCGAGAGTCATCATTGCCTCCAATATGGTTCCTCGAAGGAAACAATGGGCAATGCACCAACTGGTTCCGATGCCGCCCTCTGCCGGTTCTGACAGATGACGGCCTCGATTGAATTCCTAGCTTTTATAATCCACCAGCAGTGCTGCAAAAGAAGCCGTTGCTCCTGAAGCCGTTGTGCCGCTGGCGCTATAGGAACTGGATGTCGTCGTCGATGCAGCCAGCGACTGTTTCAGCGAGTCGAGGAATTTCTGCATGATGTCGCTGACACTGGTGTCGCTATCGCTGCTGTCCGCACTGTCCGATGGTGGCGGACCACCGGGACCAGCGCCAGAAGGCGGGCCGCCTGCGCCTTTGGCACCGCCGGGGCCTTGCGCAAAGGCAGCCTTGAACAAGCCCTTGAGCTCATCCGCCTGATCGGATGTCAGCTTGCCGCTCGAGACCTGATCGCCGATCAGCTCATCGACCTTCGACTTCACATCGACATTTGCCGGCCGCGTGGCGCCGCCGGCGCGATCGGCCTGGATCGAGGCGTCGATACTATCCAGGGCAGTCGACAACGCATTCTGGTCGCCACTGCTGATCTTTCCCGAGGAGAGCTCGGCCTGCAGTTCCTGCTGCAGCTTCTGGAGAGGAGATTGATAGGTGCTGCTGGACGCAGCCGAGATGGATGTCATGATCTGCTCCGAGAGGCTTGGCTTGGTGGTGCCGCCATTTCGGATTAGCCATCTTAACGACGCGTTGCTGGCGGCTTGCCAAGATGTTGCCCTGCGTTACGCTGGACCGCTACAGCAACAAGGCGAAACAAAATTTCCCTGCAAAGGTCGCCAATCCCCGCCAAAAGGTTCGCATGGCAAACCCACCCCACATCCTCGTCGTGGAAGACGACCGCGAAACCCGGACGCTGATCGCGAAGTATCTGCGCACCAATTCCTGCAACGTCACCGTTGCCGCCGACGGGCGCGAGATGGACAAGGCGCTGGCGGACAATCGCATCGATCTGATGATCCTGGACGTCATGCTGCCGGGCGAGGACGGCCTCAGCCTGTGCCGTCGCGTCCGCGGCGGCTCGCATGTGCCGATTATCATGCTCACTGCGCGGGGGGAGGATGTCGATCGCATCCTCGGGCTCGAAATGGGCGCTGACGACTATTTGCCGAAACCGTTCAACCCTCGCGAATTGCTCGCACGCATCAATGCCGTGTTGCGCCGGCAGACCAACGCACTCCATGCCAGCGCGACGCCGGATGCCACCGCCCTCACTTTTCTCGGCTGGCAGATGGATTTCCGCCTTCGCGAATTGCGCAATCCCGAGGGTGCGCGGGTGGCGATGACATCGGCAGAATTCGATTTGCTGCGTGCCTTTGTCGAGCGCCCCGGCCGCGTGCTGTCGCGCGAAAGCCTGCTCGACCTGACGCAAGGCCGCAACGCCGGCTCATTCGAGCGCAGCATCGACGTTCTGGTAAGCCGCATCCGCCGCAAGATCGAGGTCGATCCGCAGGATGCGCAGTTGATCAAGACGGTGCGTTCCGGCGGCTACATGTTCACGCCGGACGTGGAAACCACCGGCGGGGCAAGTTCATCAGGCCTGCAGACGGCCTGATCATGCGGCTGCTGAACGTCCTTACTCCTCGGCGGATCAGCGGTCAGATTGCCGCTTTGGTGGTGATGTCGATCGTCACCATCCACATCATCATCGGCATCGGCTTCGCCGTGCTGCGACCGGACCAACCGATCCAGCCCACCCGCGGTCATGGCGAACTGGTGGCGCTGGCAAAGCTGCTGTCGGCAGCACCCGCCGCCGAACGGCCGGCGCTGCTGGCGCGAATGCAGCAGACGTTTCCAAGCTTCGACCTCCGCATCGAACCCGGCGCGCTGGTCGAGAGCGATCACGCTGAGGAGCGCATCGAGACCTTTCCATTTCGCCGCATGAACCGGCTGATGGCGCCCGAGGTGCGCGCGGTGCCGCTGGCCGATGACCGCATCGGCTTCGTGCTGTCCGACGGCGCGCACTTCTCGGTCAGCGACCTGCCTGAGCGGCGGCAGCGGCCGTTATGGGGTGGTCCGGTGTTCATCACCTTCGCCTTCGCGGTGATCACGCTGACGCTGCTCGGACTATGGGCGGCGCGGGTACTGGCCGAGCCGCTGTCATCCTTCGCGCGAACCGCGGAAGAGTTCAGCCTCAGCGGCGCCTCTTCGCCTCTGCCGGAGCGTGGGCCAGAGGAAGTCCGCGCCGTCGCGCGCGCGCTCAACCGCATGCGCGAGCGCATCACAGCGCTGATCGACGATCGCACCAAGATGCTGGCCGCCATCAGCCACGATCTGCGCACGCCTATCACGCGGTTGCGGCTGCGCTCGGAATTCATCGAGGACGAAGGCCATCGCATGCACATGTTGCGCGATCTCGACCAGATGCGCGCCATGCTGGAGGCGGTGCTGTCGTTCCTGCGCAACGACCGCCGGCTGGAAGAACTCACGCTCACCGACATCGCCACCACCTTGCAGCTGATCGCCGACCAATTCGCCGATATCGGTCACATGGTCAGCTATGACGGACCATCGCATGCGATGGCGATGGCGCGGCCCGACGACCTGCATCGCGCGGTGACGAATCTGGTCGAGAACGCCGTGAAATTCGGCGGTGAGGCCGCGATCACGCTGTCGATGACCGCGCAAGAGGCAACCATCGATGTGTCCGATGACGGACCGGGAATTTCGGATGCGCAGAAGAACGCAATGTTGCAGCCCTTCGTGCGCGGCGACGATGCACGGAACATGGATCACGAAGCCGCCGGCTTCGGGCTCGGCCTGTCCATCGCGCGCGCAATTGCGTTGGCCCATGGCGGTGAGCTGACCTTGCACGACCGACAGCCGCACGGCTTGACCGTACGGATCACGTTGCCAGCGGCGGCATGATCGTCATTTGTCTTGCCTGTAGGGTGGGCAAAGCGCAGCGCGCCCACCAATTGGTCCACGGCTGATGATGGTGGGCACGCTGCGCTTTGCCCACCCTACGGCTCCGCTTTCACCTTGTTGCTCGGCGCCCCCTTCCGCACGTGGATGGTGGCGAGATCGTCGCTGTAGACTTTCTCCCAGCCGTCGATGCGATCGAGCAGTTTGGTCGCGGCACTTTCGGTGCGCATGAAGGTGGCGTCGATGTCGTAGTCCTTGAGCAGCCGGAACAGATTGTCCGGCTTGGTGAGGCCGCTGGCATCGTTGTGATCAACCATCAATTGTTCGCCGAACAGTTCCGTGCGCCCATCGATGAAGGTCGGCACGCCGCGCCAGATCAGATAGCCGCCAAAATCGTAATCGTTGAACACGCGACTGACATGGAGCTTCTTGAGAGCATCGACAGCGGCGACCGGCGCCGCACGTTCCGAGGGCGTGTAACTGCGCAGAGAAGCGACCGCGATTGTTCCTACCATGAGAATCAGCGCGATGCCGGCGAGCAGCAGCCGGCTTGGCTGTGACGCAGCATCTCGCTCGACATTCCGCCCGAGTTGCGCGCCGAGCGGACAAGCCAGCACCAGTGGCGCCAGCAAGGCCAGCACTTCGGCATTCCGAACATGACCAAGCGCCATATAGACGAAGCCGAGCACCAGTAGGATGCGCATCGGCGGCAGCGTGATGCCGCGCCACAGCGCGAAGGCAAAGGCTGCGAGCACGCTGAATTCGAGCGGACCGGCCTTGCCGAAATCCGCCGGCCGCCATTCGCCGATCACCGCCAGCGCTGCGCCGAGGCTGAGAATGCGGCGTGACGCCAGCAGTGCCTCCCAGCCATAAGGTGTGATGCAACTTGCGGCGAGCGCAGCGAGGCCGAACAGCACCCAACCTACCAGCACTCGAGGCTGTCGATGTCCGGTGGCATGCCAGATCGCATCGAGCGCGATCGGCCCGATCAGCGCGAGGCCGAGTACGAAGCCGCCATGCAGATTGGCCCACAGCACCATCAACGGCAGTAGCCAGAACGACGGCACAGTCCTGCGATCCATCGCATCGACCAGACCGGCGACCCAGGCAACCATCACCGGCATCGCCAGCAGATGCGGCCGCGCCAGCATATGGCCGGCCATCAGCGCCAGCGTGGCGGCAAGAATCACCAATGTCGGCGTGAGCGCCAGCCGCGCATGGAGGAAGCGTGCCAGCAGCGCGATGGCGAGCGACGCCGATGCGGCTGCAAGCACGACCGGGCCGGCCCAGCCGGCGCTATTGTAAGCCAGCGCATAGGCGACCTGCGCCAGCCACTGCGTCGAGATCCAGGGCTGGCCCTGCATCGTGAACGAGTAGATGTCGGTGCGCGGCACGGCGTGGTGCTCGAGCATCCATTGCCCGAGCGTGATCTGCCAATAGGTGTCGGGATCGTTGAGCAGGCCGCTGCCGACGACCAGCAGCAAGGCATAGACGCCGATGCCGACCCAGAGCGGCAACAGCCCGTCCAGCTTGCGGGCCTCGATGGTGTGGGCGACGGACGTCGTCATGAGCAGGCCAACCGTGGCAGAACGGCATCAGCTGCCGGGAAAGATGCGATGGAACCACACCGTTGCATAATTTGAGGTAAATCGCTGCCGGACCACGGCCATGCAGCCCCGAGAAAGACTCAATCACGCCCCAAACGGCGACCATCGGGCGGAACGGTTTGGGCCAACCAGACAGACTGCCCTGCGATCAGCGCCACTTTCGAGACCCTAGATGATCCGCATTCGAACCGTTCTGGCATCGACTTTCGCCACCGTTGCCCTCGCGTTGCTCCCGCACGTCGCCCACGCGCAGCAGCGCGCCGATTACCAGGCCATGGCGGCCTCGCATGCGCAGGCCAACGGAGTTCCCGAGGCGTTGGTGCATCGGGTCATCATGCGTGAGAGCAAGTACAATCCCGGCCTGATCGGCCGCGGCGCCACCATCGGCCTCATGCAGATCAAGCTCGCGACCGCGCGTGGCGTTGGCTATACCGGCACCGCCGAAGGGCTCCGCGACCCCAACACCAATCTCACCTATGGCATCAAATATCTCGCTGGCGCCTATCGCGCCGCCCAGGGCGACCACAACCGCGCGGTGCGCTATTATGCCGGCGGTTACTACTATGCCGCGAAGCGTCTGCGCCAGGAAGTCTCCGCACCGCCGCATCAGCCGATCTTCGCCAAGGATGCCGAGCGGCTGAAGCAGCGCGAAACCGCGCAGACCCAGCAGGCCAGCGCCGAGGCGCCCAAGCCTTAAGCCCCAGCCTCAGCGATAGAGTTGCAACTGTGACCATTCGGTGGAGTGCGTTGACACGCCCGGCCGGAGGTTTACATTAGAGTCGTTCCGAGGGGGGCTCCGACGAGGAGCTGAGATACCGCTAGCTTGCACTCTTCAATCGAAGAGAGACGTCCTTCAAAGGATTTGCGAGACCGCGGTGACCCTTTGAACCTGATCCGGGTCATGCCGGCGAAGGGACAGGGATGAATCAGACGACGCATGCGTCGCGTGGCGATCAAGCCATTGCGACACCTCCTATCTCCAATGGTCGCCCTATCTCCATCATTGGCGCGGGTATCGCCGGTGCATGGCAGGCTTTGCTGTTTGCCAAGGCTGGTCACGCCGTTACGCTCTATGAGCGCGGCAACGCCGACATGCGCGATGCCACCACCTATTGGGGCGGCGGCATGCTGGCGCCGTGGTGCGAGGCCGAGGGCGCCGAGCCGGTGATTTCGCGGTTGGGTTTGCGTGCGCTCGACCTGTGGCGATCTGAACTGCCCGACACGCCGTTCAACGGTTCGCTGGTGATCGCGCATTCGCGCGACCGCGTCGATTTCGAGCGCTTCGCGCGGATGACCTCGGGCTATACGCGGCTCGACGCCGCCGGTGTGGCCGAGATCGAACCCTCGCTCGAAGGCCGCTTTCGAGATGGGCTGTTCTATCCCGGCGAGGGCCATGTGGAGCCGCGTCGCGTGCTGCCCGAACTGCATCGGCGCATTACCGCCGCCGGCGGCATCATCAACTACAATTGCGAAGCCAAGGCCGACGATCTCGACGGTGTCGTGATCGATTGTCGCGGGCTGTTCGCGCGCGAGGATGACGCCGCCTTGAAACTGCGTGGCGTCAAGGGCGAGATTGTCATCGTCGAGACCGATGAGGTGCAATTGTCACGGCCGGTGCGGCTGATGCATCCGCGCTGGCCGTTATACGTGATCCCGCGTGCCGACAACCGCTTCATGCTGGGCGCCACCTCCATCGAGAACGAGGACTCTGGCGTCAGCGTCCGCTCGGCGCTGGAACTGCTGGGCGCGGCCTATGCCGTGCACCCGGCTTTTGCCGAGGCGCGCATCGTCGAATTTGGCGCCGGTCTGCGCCCGGCTTTCCCCGACAATCTGCCGCGCATTGCGATCTCTCAGCCCGTTGGCGAGAAGAACACGATCGCCGTGAACGGCCTTTATCGCCACGGCTTCCTGCTGGCGCCTGCGCTGGCCGAGCTGGCGCTCGCCTATGTGGAGCGTGGCGCGATCGATAACGAGGTGATGCAATGCAAGTGACCATCAATGGCGAGGCGCGCGAGGTGCAGGCCGCGCATGTCAGCGCATTGCTGAGCGAGCTCGACTACGCAGGCACCCATTGCGCGATTGCGATCAATTACGACGTGGTGCCGCGCAGCCAGTGGGCGGAGACGGCACTGAAGCCGGGTGATGAGATCGAGATCATCACGCCACGGCAGGGAGGGTGAGGATGCCAGTAACAAACTCCGCCCTCATCCTGAGGTGCTCGCCGTCTTCGGCGAGCCTCGAAGGATGCTGGCTTGGTGCCTGCGGCCATCCTTCGAGACGCGCGAAGATCGCG
This sequence comes from Bradyrhizobiaceae bacterium, assembly GCA_004173095.1. GTDB lineage: Bacteria > Pseudomonadota > Alphaproteobacteria > Rhizobiales > Xanthobacteraceae > Tardiphaga. The sequence goes on along the minus strand of SDZE01000055.1, from coordinate 844 downwards.
CTCCTCAGGATGAGGGCTGAGATTAAGGGAGCCCCAATATGGTGAATTTTTACGGCAAGACCTTCTCGTCCCGCTTGCTGATCGGCACGGCGCTGTACCCCTCGCCCGCCATCATGCAGGATTCCATCCGCGCGTCCGGTGCCGGCATCGTCACCGTCTCGGTGCGCCGCGAGACCGCGGGCGGCAAGACCGGCAATGCATTCTGGTCGCTGATATCAGAACTCGATGTCGCCGTGCTGCCGAACACCGCCGGCTGCCGCAGCGTGCGCGAAGCGGTGACCACCGCCAAGCTCGCGCGCGAATTGTTCGACACGCCGTGGATCAAGCTGGAAGTGATCGCCGACAACGACACGCTGCAGCCCGATGTGATCGGCCTGGTCGAGGCCGCTGATATCCTGATCAAGGACGGGTTCGAAGTATTTCCCTATTGCACCGAGGATCTCGGCGTTGCGATGCGTCTCGTCGATGCCGGCTGCAAGGTGGTGATGCCGTGGGCGTCGCCGATCGGTTCGGCGCGCGGCATTGTCAACGGCGATGCGCTGCGCCTGATGCGCGATCGCTTGCCGGATATCACGCTGGTGGTGGATGCGGGGCTCGGCGCGCCGTCACACGCCGCGCAGGCCCTCGAGCTTGGCTATGACGCCGTGCTGCTCAACACCGCCGTGGCCAAGGCCGCCGACCCCGTCGCCATGGCCGACGCATTCCGCCTCGCCGTCGACGCCGGCCGCACCGGCTATGAGGCCGGCCTGATGGGCGCACGCGATTTTGCTTCTCCCTCCACTCCAGTCATCGGGACACCGTTCTGGCATGCCGTATCCTGATCGTTTCTATCCCGTCGTCGACA
>SDZE01000247.1 GCA_004173095.1 Bradyrhizobiaceae bacterium | reverse complement strand
GACGCGCAGGCCTGGCTTGATCGCGCCGTGCGGGCGGATGCCGGCGGTGACGTCGCTGCGGCCGAACGGGCTTTTCTGCAGGCGCTGGCGCATGATCCTGATCTGATCGACGCGCAATTCGGGCTCGGCGTCACCTATTTCAGGTCGGCACGCTATCGCGAGGCGTCGCAGGCCTTGCGGGCTGTCGCGACGGCCGGTGCTGCCGATGCCGCGATTTACGTTTTGCTTGGAAAGTCTCTCTATCTGGTCGGCCAGTTCGCAGAAAGTGCGCAGGCCTTCGAAACCGCGCTGGCCACGATGCCGCTGCAAGGCGACAGCCTGCGCTGCTACGCCCGCGCCTGGACCTACGCCCGGATGATCGCCGGCAACATCCCGGATGCACTTGCCGACTATGTGTCGCGCGCGGGCAGTGAAGCCGAACCTGTCGATATCGTGATGCGCGATGGCTTCGGCCTGCTCAGCGCTTACGGCCATCGTGATGCCGCGGCGGCACTCGGTGCGTTGCTGATCGCGACCCATCCAGATGACGCCGTGCAGCGCCACCTCAATGATGCCGTTGCCGGCCGTGCCATCGATCACGTGCCGTCCGCCTATGTCGAGGCTCATTTTGATGCTTTTGCAGATGGTTTCGACGACAAGCTGGTCCACCTGCTCGCCTATCACGTACCCGGGCATCTCGCCGATCTGGTGCGCCGCCATCGCACAAGATTCGATCATATCCTCGATGTCGGTTGCGGGACCGGCCTCGCCGGTGAGCATCTCAGGCCGCTTGCGCTCCGGCTCTCCGGCGTCGATCTATCGGCGCGCATGCTGGACCAGGCCGCGCGCCGCCAGCTCTATGACACGCTCGACCATGCCGAGGCGCTTGTCTATCTGGCCAAGCATCCCGCGGCGTTCGATCTCGTCTTCGCCGCGGACACACTGATCTATTTCGGCCGCCTGAACGCGTTGATGGACGCGGTGGCGCAGGCCATGTCGCCGGGCGGGTTGTTTGCGGCCAGCATCGAAAATGCAGACCGGGATTTCGAGATCCTGCCATCGGGCAGGTTCGCGCATGCACAAGCCTATGTGATGCGCTTGGCCGATCCGCATTTCGAACTGCTGGAACGCCATGCGATCGACGTCAGGCTGGAAGCCAACGCGCCTGCGAAGGGCACGTTGTTCGTCTGGCGTCGTCGCCACGTCTAACCCTGCGTCAGCGCCACGTGTTTCACGATGCGAAAACGTGACGTCGCGCTGTCCTGCTTGAACAGTGCGATGCTGTCGATTCGCAATTCATCAATGCCGAGTTCGGCAAACCGGTCCTGCAGCATTGTCAGCACGGCCGCGCCGTGTGCATCGGGAAGCCGCCCCGTCAGCGTCATGTGGAAACGAAAATCTTCGAACACATAGGGATAGCCCCAGTCGTCGAGATGCTCGATCTGGCGTGGCGTGAGCGCATCCGGTTTACGCCGCGCGCGGTCGTCCGCGCTCATCGGCGCGCGGAATGAATCGAATTCACGCACGCAGGCTTCGGCAAGGAGTTGCAGGTCGTCGTCGTCATCGTTCGGCACGATGGCATGGAAGCCGCTGATAGTGCGAACCACCGGTGCGATGATCGGTATCTCGCGCGGCTGCGCGGCAAATTGGGCGATGGTGGCGAGCAGATCCTGTTCGCTCTTGCCACCCGCGAGCGGAAACGGCGCTTTCAGCGTGCCGTGAAAGCCGTATTTGCGGGGATCGGCCGTCATGCCGGCCCAGTTCGGGAAATCGGCGAGCACGGCTGCGGGATGGTCGATGTCACGGCCACTGAACGCATCGTAGCCCACGATCTCGGCGCCGAATCGCGTCAGGGCGCGGTCGGCATCGGGTGCGAAGTAGATCGCATATCTCGGAAATTCGCTCATCGGCTCAGCATAAAGCATCGTCGCGGAAAGTGGATACAGGTTTCCGCGACGAGGTCATGCTGCAAAGCCAAACGCGTCAAGCGGCGGCAACGGCCTTACGCGGCATGATCGTCGCTGGACGCAGCCGCGCGACATCAGTGAGGTGAACCAGCCGGCCATTGGCAATGACGGCGACGATGCGCGGGCGCAGCGCCACGCTGTCGTCGATCAGCAGGAGATCGGCGCGGCGACCGCTTGCGATGTCGCCGCGATCGTGCAGGCCGGCCGCCTTGGCGGGCGCGGCGGAGACCAACGACCACGCCTGCGGCAGCGCCAGGATGCCATCTTGCACGAGGCGGAATGCTGCGAGCAGTTGCGCGGGATAGTAGTAGTCTGATGCCAGCACTGAACACAAACCCTTGGCAATCATGTCGGAGGCCTTGGTCCAGCCGGTATGGCTGCCGCCGCGCACCACATTCGGCGCGCCGAAGACGATGAAATCGCCGGCTTCGGCGGCCGCGCTCGCAGTTGCCTCATTGATCGGAAATTCCGCGATACGGACGCCGAGGTCCCGAAAGCCGCTGCGCATGGCCGGGCTGCTGTCGTCATGGGACAGCGTCGCGACGCCAGCCCCATTCGCCGCTTCGGCAAGCCGCCGGATGGATGCGGGAACCCGATCGGCGCGCGACAGCACGCGCTCTACCAGTCGATCGAAGGCGTCGGCGCTGAGACCCGTGCGTTCGACCATCTTTGCGCGCTTCGCCGGCTTGGCAATGCCGGTGAGGTCCATGTGATCGTTGAAAGCCAGCAGATCGATGCGGCCGTCTTTGATCCAGTTGATGATCTCGTCCTCGGCGTCGAGATTGAACGTCTCCTGCCGTAGATGAAAGCGGGTATCTGCCGCCAGATGCGGCCGCAGCGTTTCGATCGCGGTCAACAGTCCGCGTGCATTCTCCGCGCCACGCAGGCCGGGCTCCCATGACCAGGTCGTGCCATGGAAGACGGTGGTGATGCCGTTGCTGATGGCCTGCTTGTCGCTGTCGATCAACGCCACATCAACCGGGAAATCCACACCCGGGCGCGGCATCAGCTGCCGCTCGAAGGCGTCGCCATGGATATCGACGATGCCAGGCATGACCAGCAAGCCGCGGGCGTCGAGGCCACAGGCGCCGTGCCCGGCGCTGCCCATTTCCGCGATACAGCCACCGGCGATCGTCATCGACGTTTCGACGATCTCCTCGCCAATGAGCGTCCGTCCACCTTCGATCAAGAGGTCCGTCATGTCGCATCCATCTGCGGCGTCATCTCGACGCCTTCAATACTTGCTCGAAAATGCCCGAGCGACAACATCTTTCCCATCATGACTCTTCCATGAAGCCACGGTGACGCGCATCTCATCGTGCTGCAGCGTGACAGTGACATGACAGATCCATGAATTCGATCAGTGTGCACAGGGAGGCTGTCGGCCGCTGTTTGTGACGGCTGCGTCACATCGCTGTCATTGGCGGGCGATAGGCGTGCATGAGGTATTAATGCTGGAGTCACTCATGCTCGCAATCGAAGGCTTGACGTGCCGTTTCGGTGCCAAGGCCGCCGTGGATCACGCCGATTTCACTGTCGCGCCGGGCTCGTTCGTCGGTGTGATCGGTCGTTCCGGCGCCGGAAAATCGACCTTGCTGCGGATGATCAATCGCCTGGCCGAGCCGACCTCCGGCCGCATCACCTTCGATGGGCTCGACGTCACCGCTTTGAAAGGCCGCGATCTGCGCCAGTGGCGCGCGCGTTCGGCGATGATTTTCCAGCAGTTCAATCTCGTCGGTCGTCTCGATGTGCTGACCAATGTATTGATGGGCCGCCTGGCCGAGATGCCGCAATGGCGCTCGCTCACCCAGATGTGGCCAGAGCAGGATCGTGCGCTGGCAATGTCGGCGCTCGAGCAGTTCGACATGGCGCAATATGCCTCGCAGCGCGCCGACCAGCTCTCCGGGGGCCAGCAACAGCGAGTCGCCATTGCCCGCGCGCTGGTCCAGCAGCCCGACATCATTCTTGCGGATGAGCCGATCGCCTCGCTCGATCCGCGCAACACCCGCATCGTCATGGATGCCCTGCTGCGGATCAACAAGCATTTCGGCATCACCGTGATGTGCAACCTGCACTCGCTCGATCTGGCCCGCACGTACTGCGATCGCCTGATCGGCATGTCGGCGGGGCGCATCGTGTTCGACGGCGTGCCGGCCCAGCTCACCGAACATATCGCTCGTGAACTCTACGATCTCGAAGCCGATGAGGTGATGGGATCGGCACCTGTGCCTGTCGGTGTGCGCGTGCCCGACTACGGCGCTGCCGCCGTCGCCTGAAGTTACCTTCCGTCTCCCCATAAGAAACTTCGTCACCCCAGATCACGCAGGGATTGTCATGATCAATCGTCGCTCCATCGTGCTCGGCGCCGCCGTGCTTGCTTTCGCCGCCGGCTCGGCCTCGGCGCAGGACTATAAGGCCAAATATCCGGAACTGACCTTCGCCATCATCCCGGCAGAAAATGCGTCGGGCGTGACCGAGCGCTGGGGACCTTTCATCACCTATCTGTCGAAAGAGCTGGGCGTGAAGGTCAATCTGCGGATCGCCAATGACTATGCGGCCGTGATCGAAGGCCAGCGCTCTGGCAATATCCAGATCGCCAGCTATGGCTCGGCCTCGTTCGCCCGCGCACGCCTGACTGGCGTGAAGACCGACGCCTTTGCCAATGACATCAACATCGATGGTTCGACCGGCTACTACTCGGTGTTCTTCGTCAAGGCGACGAGCCCCTACAAGACAGTGCAAGAGCTGAAGGGCAAGAATCTCGGGCTCGTCGATCCGAACTCGACTTCGGGCAACAACGTGCCGCGCTTCGAACTCGACAAGATGGGCATCACCGACGCCGACACCTATTTCAGCAAGGTCGTTTTCACCGGCAGCCACGAGAACGCGTTGCTGGCGCTGTCCCAGGGCACCGTGGACGTCGCTGCCAATCAGTGGACCAACGAGAATGATTCCACGCTGCAGCAGATGCTACACAAGGGTATGCTTAAAAATGCCGACGGCTCGGCGATGAAGAAGGACGACTTCCGCATCGTCCACAAATCGGCGCCGATCATCAACGGCCCCTATGCTTACAGCTCGGATCTGCCGGATGATCTCAAGGCTGCGATCCGCAAGGCCTTTGAAGAAGCCCCGACCAAGGACAAGGCTGCATTCGACAAGCTCTCGGACGGCCAGAAGAAGGGCTTCCATGCCGCGACCACCAAGGACTGGGATGCGACCATCGACCTGATCAGGTTCGTCGACGCTTTGCGCAAGAAGAAGGCGTCGTAAGACACAACTCCTGGACGGCAGTCGGATCGCGAATGATCGGGCTTAGATCATCAAGTTAGTTCTGCTCTCTTTCTTCACCTCTCCCCACCGGGGAGAGGTCGCCGCGCAGCGGCGGGTGAGGGGGCTTCCACAAACGCCGTCGCTTGCGGCGCCCCTCACCCCAACCCTCTCCCCGGAGGGGAGAGGGGGCTTACAGCGTTTTGCGATTGGCCCCTAAGGCTTTCTGATGTCCGCCGCCGTTTCCATTCTGCCGAGCCAGCAGCTCGCCGTCTTGAACGATGCCTATCGCAAGGCGGTGTCGCGGCGTCGGCTGCGCATGTTGATGGCGGTCGTCGCCTGTGCCGTCGTGCTGTTCGTTGCGGCTATCGGGGCCGAGGTGAGGGTCACGACGTTCATCAGCAAGATCGGTAACTTCTTCAGTTATTTCGATCGCATCTTCACGCTCGATAGCGGCGTGCGTGTATGGCACGACGTGACCGAATGGTTCTGGGGCTGGCGGAAGTGGCTGTCGTTGCTGGGTGAGACCGTGCTGATCAGTTATGTGGGCACCATCGTCGGCGCGGTGCTGGCGTTCGGCCTCAATTTCCTCGCCGCCGAAAACACCGCGCCGTCGCGTTGGTTGCGCTTCGTCGTCAAGCGCTTCATGGAATTCTGCCGCACGGTGCCCGACATCGTGTTCGCGCTGATCTTCGTCATCGCTTTCGGGCTGGGTCCGATGGCCGGCGTGCTGGCGATCGCGATTCATTGCGTCGGTGCGCTCGGCAAGCTGTATGGCGAGATCGTCGAAAATATCGACATGAAGCCGGTGGAAGGCATTCGCTCCACCGGCGCCAGCTGGATCGACTGCATGCGCTTTGCGGTGTTGCCGCAAGTGTCGGCGGGCTTTGCCAGTTACACACTGCTGCGTTTCGAGATTAATGTGCGCGGCGCCTCGGTGATGGGCTTCGTCGGTGCCGGCGGCATCGGGCAGGAACTTGTCGTCGCCGTGCGCAAATTCTACTACTCGGACGTCAGCGCCATTCTGCTGATGATCATCGTCACCGTGTTCGTGATCGATATCGGCACCGGATGGCTGCGCGGCCGCTTGTTCGGCAAGGAGATGCGGTCGTGAACCCGCCGAATGACATCGATACCATCGGGCTGCGCAGCCGCTATCCGGGTGTGTTCGATCGCCCGCTGAAAGCGCGTGCTGCCGCGCCGACAGTTCTGGTCGCCGGCTTGGCGCTGCTCATTTTCGGCCTCGTCGAACTCGATTTCTCGCCGGCGCGGATGCTCAACGGAATCCAGCAGCTCGGCTGGATCACCATGATGATGATCCCGCCGGATCCCGGCGCCTCGCTGCCGGCCTATTTGCAGGCGATGGGCGAGACGCTGTCGATTGCGGTGCTCGGCACCACGCTGGCCGCCCTGATGGCGCTTCCTGTCAGTCTGCTGGCGGCGCGCAACGTCATTTCATCGCCATGGCTGCGCTTTCCCGTGCGGCGCTCGCTGGATACGATCCGCGGCGTCGATACGCTGATCTGGGCGCTGGTCTGGATCAATGTCGTCGGCCTCGGTCCGTTCGCCGGCGTCCTCGCCATCGCGGTGTCGGATTTCGGTGCGTTCGGAAAATTGTTCTCCGAAGCCATCGAAGGCGCGGACAAGAAACAAGTCGAAGGCATTCGCGCCTCCGGCGGCGGTCCGTTGCATGAAATCCGGTTCGGTCTGATGCCGCAGGTGCTGCCTGTGATTGCCGGCCAGGTGCTCTATTTCATCGAGTCGAACACACGCTCAGCGACCATCATCGGCATTGTCGGAGCGGGCGGCATCGGTCTGCAACTGGCCGAGCAGATCCGTGTGCTGGAATGGCAGAAGGTGTCGTTCCTGATCTTGATGATCCTGGTGGCTGTGGCAGCCATCGACTGGATCTCCAGCCGTCTTCGCTTTGCGATCATCGGCCGCCGCGCGGTGGCGTGACGCGGAACCGGACCGCGGATCACATAACAAGAAATCCTGATAGACTGTCGGAAACGCCCTGGGCGATCCGTCTTCCAAGTCAGGAGCTTGCATGCTGTACGCCATTCTCTGCTACCACGATGAGGCCGTTGTCGGCGGCTGGTCCAAGGACGAGGACGATGCCGTCATGGCCAGGCTCGCCGTCGTGCACGGCAAACTGGCCGAACAGGGCCGGCTTGGGCCGGTGGCGCGGCTGTTGCCGACCACTGCCGCGACCACGCTGCGTAAAGATGATCCGCCGGTAGTGCTTGACGGGCCGTTCGCCGAAACCAAAGAACAGTTGCTTGGATTCTATGTGATCGAAGCGGAGAATCTGGACGGCGCGCTGGAGATTGCGCAGGATCTCGGGCGCGCCAACCCCGGTGGCGCCTATGAAATCCGGCCGATCGGCGTCTTTCACGGGACATTAGCGCCATGACCGATATCGCCTGGATCGATGCCGCTCTGACCACGGCGCGTCCCCAGGCGCTCGGCGCGCTGCTGCGCTATTTCCGCAATCTCGACACCGCCGAGGAGGCGTTCCAGAACGCCTGCATCCGCGCGCTGAAAACCTGGCCGCAGAACGGACCGCCACGGGATGCTGCAGCATGGCTGATCATGGTCGGTCGCAATGCGGCCATCGACGATCTCCGGCGCGGCAAGCGCCAGCAGCCGCTGCCGGACGACGACCGCGCCATCTCCGATCTCGACGATGCCGAGGGCAAACTTGCGGATCGTCTGGATGGCTCGCACTATCGCGACGACATCCTGCGGCTGCTGTTCATCTGTTGCCATCCACAGCTGCCGGCGACGCAACAGATCGCACTTGCCTTGCGCATCGTGTCCGGCCTGACGGTGAAACAGATCGCACGGGCGTTTCTCGTGAGCGAAGCCGCCATGGAGCAACGTATCACGCGGGCCAAAGCCGCCATCGCCAAGAACAGGGTGCCGTTCGAGGCCCCCGGCGCGCCGGAGCGGAGCGAACGTCTCGCCGCGGTGGCTGCCATGCTGTATCTCGTCTTCAACGAAGGCTATTCCGCGGGTGGTGATAGCGCCGACTTGCGGGCGCCACTGTGCGAAGAGGCGATCCGCCTCGCGCGTCTACTGCTCAAGCTGTTTCCTGCGGAGCCCGAAATCATGGGCCTTGCCGCGCTGATGCTGCTGCAATATGCGCGCTCCGCCGCGCGCTTCGATGCCAATGGCGAGGTGATCCTTCTGGAAGACCAGGATCGCGCGCTGTGGAACAGCCGGATGATCGCCGAAGGGCTGGCGCTGATTGACAAGGCGATGCGCCATCGCCGCACCGGCGCCTACCAGATCCAGGCCGCCATCGCGGCGCTGCATGCGCGCGCCGCCGTCCCCGCAGACACCGACTGGGCGCAGATCGAATTGCTCTATGGCTCGCTCGAGATCCTGCAGCCGTCGCCGGTGATCACGCTGAATCGGTCGGTGGCGGTGTCGAAGGTGCGCGGGCCGCAGGCGGCGCTCGACATGATCGAGCCATTGGCGCCGAAGCTCGCCAATTATTTTCACTTCTTCGGTGTGCAGGGCGCCTACCTGATGCAGCTCGGCCGCAGCGATGAAGCCCGGGAAAGTTTCAACCGTGCCATCGCGCTGGCCAACACCACTGCGGAAGCCGATCATATCCGCAAGCATATCGATCGATTGATGGAAGACAGCCGCACGAAGGTGGCCGGAGAGAAGTAGGGGCCTTGGCGACGTCACGCAAATCGTCACAGCCGCTTGTCGGATTGCGTCGCCTCCATTCGTCATTCCTCTAACCCAGTCATTCACATGAAAGACCATGATGCCCGTTTCCCGCACCGTCCTCTGGACCGGCCGCATCCTCAGCGGCCTTGTCATCGCATTTCTGCTGATGGATGGCGGCATCAAGCTGGTGCCGATCAAGGAGGTCACCGAGACCCTGCAACAGCTTGGCTATAGCGGCAGCATCGCTCAGGCGCGTGGGCTAGGCGTGCTCACGCTCCTCTGTGCCGTTCTCTATGCGTGGCCGCGCACGTCGGTTCTTGGCGCAATCCTGCTTACCGGATTGCTCGGCGGCGCCATGGCGACGCATTTGCGGGTCGACAGCCCGCTTTTCACGCATCTGTTGTTCGGCCTCTATATCGGCCTGATGGCATGGGGCGGGCTCTATCTGCGCGATCCCGCTCTGCGGGCCATGATGCCGATCCGGAATTAAACATTTAACCCGAGGAGACTGTTATGCAGATCAATCCCTATCTCCAATACAATGGCAATTGCGAGGAAGCCTTCCGGTTCTACGAGAAGGCGATCGGTGCCAAGATCGATGTCATCATGCATATCGAAGGTTCGCCGGCGGCAGACCAAATGCCGCCCGCGATGGCCAAGAAGGTGTTGCATGCGCAGCTTTCGATCGATGGCGAGGTGATCATGGCCTCCGACTGCCCGCCGGATTACTTCGAGAAGATGCAGGGGTTCTCCGTCTGCCTGCAGGCGCAGACCCCGGCCGAGGGCAAAAAGTGGTTCGATGCACTGGTCGAAGGCGGCGATGCCAAAATGCCCTTTGCCGCCACGTTCTGGTCAAAGGGCTTTGGCATGTGCATCGACAAGTTCGGCGTGCCATGGATGATCAACACCGAACAGGATTCCACCGACCAGTGACGGGTCTGCCGCTGTCTTCCCGCGCCCTGCGGGAAGACACGCCGACGCCTTCGATTTGAAAAGTATCTACCATGTCTCCGTTTGCCCGTAACGCCATCGTGCTCGGCCTGCTTTGTGCCGTCGGGCCGTTCGCCATCGATATGTATCTGCCGGCATTGCCGGATATCGAAACCGATTTGGGTGCCACGACATCGGCGACGCAGCTGACCCTGACCTCATACTTCATCGCGTTCGGCCTGTGCCAGATCGCTTATGGTCCGCTCTCCGATGTCTATGGCCGCAAGGCGCCGCTCTATGCGGGGCTGGCGCTGTTTGTCGCCGGTTCGGTCGGCTGTGCCCTGGCGCCGTCCGTCGAATGGCTGATCGCATGTCGTTTCGCGCAGGGTGCCGGCGCCGCGGCGATGGGCGTCATTCCGCGCGCGATCGTCCGCGATCTGCATACCGGTATCGAAGCCACGCGGCTGATGGCCCTGGTGATGCTGGTGTTCTCGGTCTCGCCGATTCTCGCGCCGCTCGGCGGCAGTGCGCTGATCGTGCCATTCGGCTGGCGCGCGGTGTTCGTCGCAGTGACGATCGCGGCATTGATCGCCACAGTGTTGCTGGCGGCGATGCTGCCGGAAACCAGGCCGGCACATGAGCGGATCCACGGCGATGTGCGCAGCGTGCTCGGGCATTTCGGCATCTTGTTTCGCGACATGAACTTCCTCGGGCTCACCTTTATCGGCGGCCTGGGCATGTCGAGCTTCTTCACATTTCTGTCGATGTCGTCCTTCGTTTACATCAAGACCTATGGCCTGACGCTGGCGCAATACAGCGTCGCGTTTTCAATCAATGCGGTCGGCTTTATCGGCATGTCGCAACTGGCAAGCCGGCTCGGTGGACGCTTCGGCATGAGCCGGGTGGTGATGGGCGCGGTGGCGGCCTATGCATCCTTTGCAGCGTTGTTGCTGGTTCTGACACTGGCCGGGTTCACCAGCCTGTGGGTGCTTATCCCGCTGCTGTTCACGTCCTTCGCATTTCTAGGGCTGGTGATTCCCTCGACCATGGTGCTGTCGCTGGAAAACCACGGCCCGATTGCCGGCAGCGCCAGTGCGCTCGGCGGCACGCTGCAGATGCTGACCGGCGGCGCCGTGATCGCTGTCGCCGGACTGTTCTTCGACGGCACGTCGCGGCCGATGGTGGTGACGATCGCGTTGACGGCGGCGGCGGCTTTGGTCATCAC
>SDZE01000601.1 GCA_004173095.1 Bradyrhizobiaceae bacterium | reverse complement strand
GACCATCCAGCATCAGGTCAATCTGCTGGCCTATATCGATGTGTTCTGGAGCCTGTCGCTGGTGGGACTGGCGATGATCCCGATCGCGTTGGCCATCAAGTCGATCGATCTGAAAGCGCCACCGAAAGGGCATTGAGCCACCGGTCGCCGCGGGTTTTGTTGCGGCATCTGCAATGATCCCTTTCCGAACCAGCGCATTCCGCATCGCTCGGCGATAGCCGACATCCACCTTGAATTCAGCATCGATCAAGGGGATCGCCATGACCGTCGTTAGCTATCAAACCGTTACTGTTGGCAATGTCGAGGTGTTCTATCGTGAAGCAGGACCAGCCGACGCGCCGGTCGTTCTGTTGCTGCATGGTTTCCCGACCAGCAGCCATATGTTTCGCGATCTGATCCCGGAGCTTGCCGGAACCTATCGGGTCATCGCGCCGGATCTTCCCGGCTTCGGCAACACCATTGCTCCCCCGCGCGGCGTGTTCGACTACACATTCGATAACCTGGCCCGGGTGATCGACGGTTTTACCGAGGCATTGGCGTTAAAGCGCTATGCGCTTTATGTCTTCGATTACGGTGCCCCGACCGGATTCCGGCTGGCGCTCGCGCATCCGGAGCGGGTGACGGCGATCGTCAGCCAGAACGGCAATGCCTATGTCGAGGGTTTCAGTGAAGCCTGGGGGCCGTGGCAGACTTACTGGCGCGAGTCGACCGAAGCAAACCGCGAGGCTTGCCGTGAGTCGCTGACGCCGGCCACGATCCGCGACTGGCAATATCTCACCGGCACCGCGCCACGCCGCGTCTCGCCCGACGGCTATTCACTCGACATCGCTTACATGGCGCGGCCTGGTGCCGAAGAGATTCAGCTCGATCTCATTCTCGACTACCGCAGCAACGTTGCTTTGTATCCGGTGTTTCAGCATTACTTCCGCACCCACCGCCCGCCGCTGCTGGCGATATGGGGCAGAAACGATCCGGCGTTCATTCCGCCTGGTGCAGAAGCGTTTCGGCGTGACATCCCGGATGCCGACATCCGCTTTCTCGAGACGGGCCACTTTGCACTGGAAACCCATGCAGGTGAGATCGGGGAGGCGATGCGCGCGTTCCTGGGCCGCCACGTGTTATCCGCTACACCCCGTCCAGAATGATCACCGTCGGCCGCTTCGGCAGGGCGTTGAGCGAGATGGTCAGCGTCCTCGCGCTGCGTTGATCGATCTCGAAGCTCTGGCCGATCTTCTGCATGAAATCGCCGAGCGGCGTCATGAAGCGATGCATCGGCAGCACGACGGAGGCGCGCAGGCGCTTGGTGATGTCGGAGACGCCGTCGAGCGACATGGTGTAGCTGCCGTCGATCGGCACCATCACGATGTCGAGCCGGCCGATGGCAGCGAAATGGCTCTCGTCGAGCTTGTGGTGGAGATGGCCGAGATGGCCGATGCAGAGGCCGGCGACCTCGAAGATGAAGATCGAATTGCCGTCCTTCATCATCTCGCCACCGCCATCGTCGCCGAGATAACGGCGGATGTCGGTGGTGACGTTGCGGATGGTGACGTCGCCGATGCGCTCATGGATCTGCGCCGGTTGGCCGCTATCCCCCCAGCCATGCAGCACGGTCTTGATGCGCGGATCGGGGTTGAGCGTGTAATGCGTGGAGTGTGCGCGGTTCATGGTCACCACGTCGGGCACGCGGTCGAGCCGGTATGCGCCGCTATAGTCGGTGGCGATGGTCACGCCGCCGGGCGTCTCGATGTAATAGGTGGAATGGCCGGCATAGGTGATGGAGACCTCTTCAGCCTTGCTGGCGGTGCGACGCAGGCTGACCGGGATGGCGCGCGGCGGGCGCTCCGCCATCGCCAGGCACTCGCTGCCGCGCGCGGCGGTTTGGGCAAAGGCCGGTGCAGCGATGCAAGTCGCGGCAACGATGACGGCGGAGAGAAATCGCAGCATGGTCTGACGGTCTCCGGATTCCGATCATTACTGTATCGCCAAACCCGATCTCCGCAACAATCTCGTCTCTGACAGGACAGCGCAGCGCAGGCATGGGCGCGTGCGGCTTGACCCTGCGGCGTGCGACAGTCAGGTTCCGCGCCTTCACTTCGGGATTGTCCTGCCCTCATGTTCACCGTCGCCTCGCTCTGGATACCCTTCACCGTCATCGCCTCGCTGGGGCAGGTGGCGCGCAATGCCATGCAGCGCTCGCTCACCGGGCCGCTCGGCACCTGGGGGGCGACCAATATCCGGTTCCTGTTCGGTCTGCCGTTCGCGCTGGTGTTCTTCGCGGTCATCGTGCTCGTCACCGGCGATCGTGTGAGCTGGCCGACCCTGGCGTTCTGGCCGTGGCTGCTGCTCGGTGCGCTCAGCCAGATCTTTGCCACCGGCCTGATGCTGGCGGCGATGAACGAGCGCTCGTTCGTCGTGACCACGGCCTATCTGAAAACCGAGGCGATCCAGAC
>SDZE01000425.1 GCA_004173095.1 Bradyrhizobiaceae bacterium | reverse complement strand
TTCTGGATAAATGAAAATTACGCAAACGTTTGAGCAAAAATTATTGCTTATTGAAGGAGCCGGTAAAGCTACTGTCTGATGTAGTCCGTTTCTTGAAATTGCCATATTTGTAAGTTTTAGTGATACAAACCTACAGGCCAAGAGTGGTTGACAAGCACTCTACTTTACCCAAATTCCTGAGAACGGCTACGCATAAATTGACCATTGGTCTAATCACCTCTGCTTATGCTATGCATTTTCTTCGCTCTAGCTTCGCTGTTGCTACGCTAATTAGCTTAAGATTAGCGCAGATATGCGTCGGAGATGCGTTTCAGCGGCGCGAGACCAATGCGCTGATCGACGCCAACCGCGCCATCGTCGAGCGCGCCCGCACCCATGTCGGCAATCTCGCCCATGCCATCAAGACGCCGCTGTCGGTGATCGTCAACGAGGCCGCGGCGGCCCGCCAGAACGGCGATGCCGCCGATCCGTTCGCTGCCAAGGTGCTGGAGCAGGCGGATGTGATGCGCGACCAGGTCACGCATCATCTCGAACGCGCGCGGATTGCGGCGCGTGTGACCATCATCGGCACGGTGACGGATGTTGCGCCCACGCTGGCGGCGCTGTGCCGGACCATGGAGAAGATTCATCGCGCGCGCGATATCGCGCTGGTGGCCGATCCCGATGCCAGGTTTCGCGGCGAGAAGCAGGATCTCGAAGAGATGGTCGGCAACCTCGTCGACAATGCATGTAAATGGGCCGACAGCCAGGTCCGCATCACCGCAGCGATCGACCAGGACGGCCGCAACGATCCGTCGCCGATGCTGCGCATCATCGTCGACGATGACGGGGGCGGGCTGTCCGACAGTGAGCGGGCCACGGTGGCGCAACGCGGCCAGCGGCTCGACGAAACCAAGCCGGGGTCGGGGCTCGGCCTCTCCATCGTCACCGATCTGGCGGCGCTTTACGGCGGCAGCCTGACGCTGGGCCAAGCGCCGATCGGTGGCCTGCGCGCGGAGCTCATCCTGCCGGGCACGGTCGGCGTCATGCCGCCTGCCGGGTGAGGCGATGCACGAGGTCGAGCAGGTCGGCCTGCTTGAACGGCTTGCCGAGATGGGCATCGAAGCCGCTGGCCAGATAACGCGTCACGTCGCTCGGCAGCACATTCGCCGTCATCGCCACCATCTTGCTGCGCGGGCCGCCGTGACGCGCGCGAATGGCTTTCGCCGCGTCGACACCGCTCAGTCCGGGCATCTGGATGTCCATCAGGATCAGGGCATAGTCGCGCGCCTGCGCTTTCTCGATCGCCTCCCAGCCGCTCGACGCCAGATCGACCTGGTAGCCATTGGTCGACAGGATCGCGGACGCGATCTCCTGATTGATCACGGTATCCTCCACCAGAAGGATCGGGCGGCCGCGTCCGGCAGAGATCTCCAGCCGCGGCACCGGCATCGGCCGCGGTGGATCGCGGACCTCGCGCAGATTGACGGTGAAGGAGAACACCGACCCGTGGCCGGACTGGCTGCTGACCGTGATCGAACCGTTCATCAGCTCCACCAGCCGCTTGCAGATCACCAGCCCCAGCCCGGTGCCGCCGAAGGCGCGCGCTTCGCCGTGGTGAACCTGGGAGAACCGCTGGAACAGCCGCTCCTTGCCCTCGTCGGAAATGCCGATGCCCTGATCCTGCACGGAGAAAACCAGATAGTCGGGCGCGATGTCGGACAGCTCGATGGTGATGGTGATGGCGCCGGTCTCCGAAAACTTGACGGCGTTGTTGACCAGGTTGAGCAGCACCTGGCGCACCTTGGCTTCGTCGCCCATCACGAATGCGGGAACGTCGGGCGCAATCTCGCTGCGCAACTCCAGCCCCTTGCGGTCCGCCACCGGACTGACGATCGAGACGCAGCACGCCACCACGATGCGCGGCGAGAAGGGCGCCTCGATCAGTCGCACCGCGCCGGCTTCCATCTTGGAGAAGTCGAGCACGTCATTGACCACGGTCATCAGGGACTCGCTGGCTTCGGAGATGCGTCGCAACTGGCGCCGCACGTCGTCCGGCAAGTCGCCGCGGCCCAGCAACAGCTCGACGAAGCCGGTGATGCCGGTGAGCGGGGTGCGGATCTCGTGGCTCATCGAGGCCAGAAAATCGGTCTTGGCATGGCTCGCGGTTTCGGCGAACAGCGAACTGCGCGCGAGATCCCGTTGCAGCCGGTCACGCAGCGCGAGCACCGCGTTGATCGCCAATGCGACCAGCACCATCGTCGCCAGATAGATCTGCAGCAGCAGCGTGCGCTCGGCGGTGGACCAGTCCGGCAGATAGAGCGGGCCGGCGCTGCCGATGCTGAGCCCGATCGTCATGATCGCGATCACCAGCAGCGACACCACCGAGCCGAACATCCCGGTCACGAACGCGGTGACGATCAGCGCGGGAAACAGCAGGAACAGCAGAGGCGACCGCGGTTGTGAAAACACCGCCAGCACCAGCACGATATTGACCAGCAGCATCGCCACGATCCTGGCGCCGGCAGCCGCAGACAGGCCGGGCAGTGTGGTGCGGTCGATGCTGAGCAGCATCGGCGCGATCAACAGCGTGCCCAGCGCATTGGCCATCAGCCAGCTTCCGAACATGTCGATGACCGGCTGGTTCGACCACAGCGTCATGACTCCGGCCGCCAGCGACGCCGAGACCAGGGGCCCCACAACCACCGCGATCCCGACGAACCAGGCGAGATCCAGCGGGCGTTCCAGCGAGAAATCCGGGCAGCAGCGCCGCAGCAGTCCCGCTACGACGACGATCTCGATGCTGTGGCAGAGCGACAGCGCCATCGCGATCTCGATGCGGTCGCCGCTGACCAGGGCCGCGGCGATGCCGGCGACAGCCGTTGTCGCGACGATCCACGGCCACGATCGCAATGCCGATCGCATCATGCAGGCGATGACGATGCCGTCGGCGAACCACACCGTCGGGATGCCCCCGGCGGCGCGCGTCAGCGACGTCGCGAAAACGCTGCTCGCAAACACGATGGCGCTGGTGCAGGCCAGCAGCCAGATCAGCGACCGGTTGTCATGCGACAGCAGGCTCGCGCCGATCGGCAGTGGTTCGTTTTCAGACTTGAGTTCGTGACTCGACATCGGAACCTCAGCCTGTTGCGCCGGATGAATCCTGCAGATAGTTGTGCGCGGCCTCGATGCTGGCGACGATCAGCGCCAGCCAGACCGACAGATGATCTTTGCACCGCGGCGCTTCGTCGTTGCTGATCAGCGTGTCGCTGAAGGACGACAAAGCGAGGAAACCGAACTGCCCGCTGACGGCTTTGACATTGTGGGCGATATGCCGGATCTCGTGCAGGTCGATGGCGCTCTGCTGCAGACGGTCCCTGATGGAGTGCAGCATGTTGAGGAATGACATCAGCAGACTCTCCACTTGCCGCCGCGGCAACGCCATCGCGATGTCATGAAAGATTTCACGCTCCCAGATCGCGTGATGGACCGGCGCCACAGCGCTACCGCTGAATCCGCCGTGGGTGTCGCTTGAAAATGACGCAGTAGACTGGAAATCGACATGGAACGGCCGTGACATCAACATTCCCAACGCGCTGAAGGGCGCAGTTCGCACCCGCTCGGGCAGGAATGCCAGACTGTCGGGTCTTTCGTCGGAGACTCGAACGCGTGGGTTTCGGAATACGCAATGCTAACGCAAATGCTGACCGCACCAGGCTGATACCACCGTAGCGCGCATTGAATGATGAGCGACATGGCATGCTCACTCGAATGAGGCTATGAGTGCGAATTGAGTTTGACAAGGTGCACAACCGGATAAAACCCGGAATTGGCGAACTACACTTCGAGCGCCTTGAGATAAATCAACTACACTAACATAGGATGCGGATGCGCTTACCGGCTACGCTTCATGATGCGGTGAACAGTGGCATCGCACGCCAAAATTGCGTTGTTTCGAATCAGGCTGTGCGGCTGTCGAGTGTCAGATGTCTGTCAAGTTGCACGCGTCAGTAATTGTTGACACATCGAAGGTGCGGGATTGCAGCGCTCGGGCAGGGCATCGCCTGAGACACGGTTCGGCCAATCAGATCGCGGTCCCGGCAGCGCCCGGCGCGGCTCTTTGGCAAGCGCCCGCCGGCGCCCTGATCCCGCCCGAATTATCGCGTTCGTAACCACTTTGGCGTTTGTTGGCCGCCGTATTGTGTGCGAGGTTTCGTTGATGCTTAGGTTCGACATGCTCTGTGTTGCCGCGGTTGCGCTTGTGCTGGGCGGTTGCGACATGACGACGTCGGACGGCAGTTTCGGCACTGAGACGGTGGCGCGCGCCTATAACAACACGAAATCGGCTGTGGGATTGTCGGAGCAGAGCGCTGCTGCGGCCGTCACCAATGCGGCGTTCGGTGGCTTGATCGGAACCCGGCTCGGCGCCCAGCTCAATGATGAAGACCGCCGTTTGGCCTATGAGGCGCAACTCGCGGCCCTCGACCGCGGCGCGCCAGGGGCGCCGGTTCCCTGGCGAAATCAGGAAAGCGGACGCTACGGCAATATTGTCGCTGGCCCGATCTATAATCAAAAGGGCCAGGAGTGCCGCGGGTTCTCCCACACCATCACGGTGAATGGCGACATCAAATCGGCGCGTGGCACAGCTTGCCGAAGCCCGGAAGGCGCCTGGGCGGCCGTCTGAGCTTCTGGATCAGTTTAACCTTTTGGACACAGGGGCTTTGATGCCCTCATCAGGTTATCGCGCCAGGAACGTATAGGCGGCCAGGACCGCCAGACTTGCGACGATGATCCAGATGCCGAGGCCGATGGTCAGCTTCTTGGCGGGCTCCGGGGTGTGGTCGGTCGCCGGCGTTTCGTGCTCGGCAACGGCTGTTTCGTTCTCGGATGGCATGTTTTGTCCTTGACCAGTCATGCATAGCGAACGGACGGCCCTTCACATGGTTCCGGTTGGCCATCGCAGCGGTTGCTTTGGTGGCGTCGGGACGGTCAGATGGGACGGGCCGCCCGGCCGGAATGGCTTGAAAATGCTCAGCATTCCCATAACGCATTGATTTGAAAGAAAATATTCGTAACCGGTTCTTAACGACGATGCTGCTACGACATACGGTGGCCGCGTATGGTCTTTCACCCGCGGTCGAGTGCTGATTTCTGGGCCATATGAACAAGTCCTCCATCGATCGTCTCCGGGACTATCTTGCGCAACTGCCGCCGCAGTCGCAGATGCTTCTGCTGCGCGAATATGAGCGCGCGATCGAACGCGGCGAGGACGTCAAGGTCGCCCAATTCGTGCTCGATCTGCTGCGCGGGACTATCCGAGGCCACGAGGATGCGGTGCGGCCGCGGGTCGAGGATCCCTCCCGCCTGGTGTTCAAGTCGCTGGAGCCATTCCTGGTCGATGGCGTCCACGCGGTACGTCCCGGACAGATCCGGCGTCCGTCGCTGCTGCCGGTGTGGCAATGGCTGGAGCGCGATGCCGCGGAGGCGGTGCGCGAATTCGAGGCCGCCATCGCCGCATCGCCGGACAATGTCGCCAATGTCGAACGTGCGGTGAAGAAGTTTCAGCAGGTTGCTGCTGCGGCCATCGCCCATGTGCTGTCGGGGAACGCCGGCGGCCGCGCCGCGCGGATCGGGCCGACCCATGCGGTCGAGGATCTCCCCGCCATCGGCGCCGCGCTGAAGGCGCGTGAACAGCTCGACACCTTCGCCGGCAAGCTGCCGGGTGTGATGCGCAGCTTCGGCGAAGCCCAGGTCACTTCGGTGAACACCGCGCTCAACGTGCCGGCCCTGGCCACGCCACAAGTGCTGCCGTTCGCGCTCTCCCTGGTGATGCAGCGGCTGGCGGCGCCGTGGCAGATCATCCGTCTGGCGGTGAAGATTGCGGCCTCCGACGACGAGTTGCGCGTTGCTGCGACGCCCTATGGCGTGGCGGTGACGATGGCGCTTGCGGATCTGCACAACGTCGCGGCCAATCTGCGCGTGGACATTCGCCGCGGTCGGCTGGACAGCGCGCCCGAACTGCTCAAGATCGCCCATGACGGCGTACGCGGCCTGCGCACCGAACTCGACATGCGCAATGACAGCGCATGGGGCCGCCAGATGGCGGCGATCCGGGTGGAGGTTTCGTCGACCCTGCAGTCCGAAATTGAAAGCGTGCCGGGAAGGGTGCGCCGCCTGTTGCGACAGCGCCCCGACAAGGAAATCGCGCCGACCGCAACCATCGATCCATCGGAAGTCGAGGAGGTCGTTGCGCTCATCAGTTTCGTCGCGGTGTGCCGGACATATGCGAGCGAACTGGCGATCAACGAGGTGACGCTGCGGACCTATTCGGATCTGCAGCAATATGTCGAGAAATCCACCGAGGCGCTGGTGCAGTCGCTGCGCGCAGCCGATGCCCGTGTGCGCAGCTATCGCCAGCTGCAGGCGAAGACCGCGATCCGGTTCTGTCACGTCCTGTTCGGTCAGGACTACGCCGCTCTGATGACCCGCGCCGCCGAGCAGGCCATGGTGGTCGTCGAGAAGCCGAAGCGCGCCGGTTAAACCGCACTTCAATTCCTGCTGACTTGCCACGTGCATCCCGTCGCGATGTGGCAGGATCTGAATAGCTGGCAGTGCCGGGATTCACCTACAATTCGCTTGCTCTCGTTTAACTAGTGATGTGTCCGCTGCTATTGCGCACGGACATGGCGGTGTCGATAGACCCGCGTCGCGATTTTCAGATCGACTTTTCCACCTATTTTGAGGGGATATTATCCGTGGTGACGTTCAATCGCATCGGCACGAAGCTCGGAATTGTCGGCACGCTCTGCATCGCTCTTGCGGGGGCGCTCGCCGTTAATCAGTATGTGGCGTCCAAGTCGGTTGAGAAGAGTCAACATTTTGCGATCAGCCAGCAATCCATTCTGAATCACACGACCCGCGCGACCACCGATCTCCGCCAGATGCAGTTGTCGGTCCGCGATGTGCGGCAAGCGCAAACCGCCGGCAACCTCGACAAGCCGATGGCGGAGTTGATCAAGAACAGAGACACGATGCTGAAGGAGCTCGACGCTTCCATCGCGTTGACGGTTCGACCGGAAAACCGCGACCGGCTGCTGAAGATCAAATCGCTGGCCACGGATTACAGTGAGGCCGGTCTCGAAATCGTCAAGCTCTACAAGCAAGGTTTCGATCTGGTGGCAAACCGACAGGTCCTGACGGCCGACTGGACGAAGACCATGGCATCCCTGACCGCGTCCCCGGCACTCGCCGGCGCGGCGAACCGGGCCGTGATCGAACGCGGCCTGTATGAGGCCGATGCCATCTTCCAGACCATTCGGGCGACCGTCTGGCGCTATGTTTCGGCTGGCGAGTCAAGCCAGCGTGACCTGATTGCCGAACGTGGCGCGGCGTTGCCACGCGTGCTCGCGCAGACCCGAGATCTGGTGAGCGACAAATCGCTTCTGACTGGCTTCGACAAGCTCGCGACGGACTTGAAATTGTACCTCGCCGCCACGGATCTTGTCCTGCAGAACAGCGCGGCTGCGAGGGGCTCCGCGACAAAGACTGCGCCGATCGCGCAGCAGTCCATGGATCTGATGGAAGCGGCCATAGCAGCTGCTGAAAAACTCGCCGAAGAAGCCAGCGCCGCGGCGGAACATACGCTGGAGCGCGCCGATACCATTGGTATGGGCCTCGCACTGGCCATGATGGCCGGTCTGGCCGGATCCATTGTCTTTACGTTCTACGGCGTGTCACGGCCTCTGACGCGTTTGAACAGCGCGCTGCAGAAAATCGCCGGGGGGCAACTTGGTGCCGAGATCCCGGGCGCGGCCCGCGGCGACGAAGTCGGCGACATCGCCAAGACCGTGGTCGTGATCGGTCGGAATACCGAGCAGAAGGCGCGTGCGGAGGCCGAGGCGCAAGCGCGTCAAGGTGAGATCGCCGCGGCCCAGCGCAAGCAGGACATGTTGAAACTGGCGGACGCGTTCGAAGGTGCGGTTGGTGAAATCGTCGAAACCGTCTCGTCGGCCTCGTTCGAACTGGAAACCTCGGCGGGTTCGCTGACGGCTACCGCTGAGCGTTCGCAGGAGCTGGCGACCATGGTCGCTGCGGCTTCGGAGGAAGCATCCACCAACGTGCAGTCGGTCGCCTCGGCCACCGAAGAGATGGCGTCGTCGGTCTCCGAGATCAGCCGGCAGGTGCAGCAGTCGGCGCGTATCGCGTCGGAAGCCGTCGTGCAGGCGGAGACCACCAACGAGCGTATCGCCACCCTGGCGCGGGCAGCGGGTCGGATCGGCGACGTCGTCGAACTGATCAACAACATCGCCGGCCAGACCAACCTGCTCGCGCTCAATGCGACGATCGAAGCCGCACGGGCCGGCGAGGCCGGACGTGGCTTTGCGGTCGTCGCCGCGGAAGTGAAGACCCTGGCCGAACAGACCGCGAAGGCGACGGGCGAGATCAGCGCGCAGATTTCGGAAATGCAGACGGCGACCGACCACTCGGTGGGAGCGATCCGCGACATCGGCACCACGATCGTGCAGATATCGGAAATCGCGTCCACCATCGCATCGGCCGTGCAGGAACAGGGCGCCGCCACGCAGGAGATCTCGCGCAACGTGCAGCAGGCGGCAGATGGCAGCCAGCAGGTCAGCTCGCACATTACCGACGTGCAGCGCGGCGCCACTGAAACCGGATCGGCATCGTCGCAATTGCTGTCGGCTGCGCAGTCGCTGTCCAGTGAAAGCACGCGGCTCAAGCATGAAGTCTTCAAGTTCCTGCAATCCGTGCGTGCCGCCTGACCCTCGATTTCAGGGCAGGCGGCCGGGAAGGTTGCCTGCCCTTCTTGATGCAAGTCGTGTCGCTGGGCTCTGAAGTGCCATAAAAGTCAATTGCGCGTCGGCCTTGGCCATGGTGTAACCCGGCCAAGACGACGTTTAGATCGACTCGAAGGTGCGTCGGAACCCATTGATGGCCTTATGGTTTGTGTTTGCTTTGATGACCGCCGCGGCGACGTTTGCCGTGTTGTGGCCGCTTGGCCGGCGGGACCTTGCGACCGGTGGCACCGAGGTCGCCGTCTATAAGGACCAGCTCGTCGAAGTCGGACGCGATGCCGCAGCCGGCCTGATCGGGACCACCGAGGCCGCGGCGGCCCGTGTCGAGATCGGCCGCAGGCTGCTCGCCGCCGCGGATGCCGAGGGCGCGAGCGCTATCGGCAACGCGCCGCGGACGCGCAAGGCGGTGTCGCTGATGGCGCTGATCGTGCTGCCGCTGATCGCCGTCGCCGCCTACCTGTCGCTCGGCTCGCCGCAAATCCCCGATATGCCATTGGCATCGCGTCAGCAGGCGCCGAGCCAAAACCAATCTGTCGTCAGCCTGATCGGGCAGGTCGAGGCGCATCTCGAAAAGAACCCGACCGACGCGCGCGGCTGGACCGTGCTGGCGCCGGTGCTGGCACGGGTCGGCCGCCACGACGACGCGGTGCGCGCCTATCGCAACGTCATCTCATACGGCGGCGACACTGCCGAGCGTCGCGCCGACCTCGGCGAGGCGATGACGATGGCCGCCAATGGCGTGGTCACGGCCGATGCCAAAGCGGAGTTTGATCGCGCCATCGCGCAGGATCCCGACGAGCTGAAGGCGCGCTATTTCCTCGGCCTCGCCGCCGAGCAGGACGGCCGCAGCGCCGATGCTGCCACGATCTGGCGCGCGATGCTCGACAAGGCCCCCGCCGATGCGCCGTGGCGTCCGGCGGTGATGGCGGCACTGGCGCGGGTCGGCGGCAAGGGGCCGGAACTGCCGGCGTTGGCGCAGGAGACGGTTGCGGCGGCACAGGACATGACTGCCGACGATCGCAATGTCATGATCCGGGGCATGGTCGATCGTCTGGCGACGCGGTTGAAGCAGGACGGCAGCGATGTCGATAGCTGGCTGCGGCTGGTGCGCGCTTATCTGGTGCTCGGCGATCGCGATAAGGCGAAAGCTGCACTGGCCGATGCGCGGCAGGCCGTCGGCAGCGATGCCGAGCGGCTGCGCAAACTGAATGACGGACTGAAAGAGTCCGGGCTGGATGGATAGTTCGCGATGACCCGCAAGCAGCGACGAATGACGATGATCGGCGGCGCGCTGGCGGTGCTCGCGATCGCGGCCGGCCTGGTGCTGAACGCGTTGCGCGACTCCATCGTGTTCTTCTCGACGCCGACCATGGCCGCCGACAAGAAAATCCCGGCCGGCCAGCGCTTTCGCCTCGGCGGCATGGTCGAGCAGGGCTCGCTGCAACGGGGCGACAATCTTGCCGTGAGCTTCAAGGTGTCGGATGGCGGCGCGACGCTGCCGGTGAATTTCAAGGGCATATTGCCCGATCTGTTCCGCGAGGGGCAGGGCGTGGTCGCCGAAGGCGCGCTGGACGGCAACGGCGTGTTCAAGGCGGACACCGTGCTGGCCAAGCATGACGAGACCTATATGCCGAAGGAAGTCGCGGACGCGCTGAAGAAGCAGGGCCGCTGGAAGGAAGGCGAGGGCGGCAAGCCGGTGGTCTCGCAGGATGCCAGCAGCGCCAAGCCGAGCATGACGCCGAGTATGACGCAATGATCGCAGAAGCCGGACATTATGCGCTGATCCTCGCGCTCGCGCTGGCGCTGATCCAGTCGACCGTGCCGGTGGTCGGTGCGCAGCTGCGCGACACCGCGCTGATGAATGTGGCGCGCTCGACGGCACTGGCGCAGTTTCTGTTTTGCGGTCTCTCGTTTCTGGCGTTGACCACTTTGTACGTCACGTCGGATTTCTCCGTCGCCAATGTGGTCGAGAATTCGCATTCGGCGAAGCCGCTGCTCTACAAGATCACCGGCGTGTGGGGAAACCACGAAGGCTCGATGCTGCTGTGGGTGTCGATCCTCGCTTTCTTCGGCGCGCTGGTCGCGGCTTTCGGCAACAACCTGCCGCTCTCGCTGCGCGCCCATGTGCTGGCGGTGCAGGGCTGGATCGCCGCGGCGTTCTATCTGTTCATTCTGGCGACGTCGAACCCGTTCCTGCGCATCGCGCAGGCGCCGCTGGAAGGCCGCGACCTCAATCCGGTGCTGCAGGATATCGGCCTCGCCGTGCACCCGCCGATGCTCTATCTCGGCTATGTCGGCTTCTCGATCTCGTT
>SDZE01000539.1 GCA_004173095.1 Bradyrhizobiaceae bacterium | reverse complement strand
ACGGCGCAAGGGCGCCTTTGCCCACCCTACATTTCGAGGTCAGAGCGCGGTCTCCATGCCCGCACCCTGCATCTCGCCGAACACCTCGCCAAACGCCTGACGCAGCGCCACGTCCACATCCGTCATCGTCACCGGCAGGCCGAGATCAACGAGGCTGGTCACGCCATAGCGGGGATCGACCACACCGCAGGGCACGATGGCGTTGAAGTGCGACAGGTCCGGTTCCACATTGATGGCGATGCCGTGAAACGAGACCCAGCGCTTCAAGCGCACGCCGATCGCGGCGATCTTGTCCTCGTAGCCCGCGCCCTTGTCCGGCCTGGCGACCCAGACGCCGACGCGATCCTCGCGCCGTTCACCCTTCACATTGAAGGCGGCTAGCGTGCGAATGATCATGTCTTCCAGCGCCGCCACATAAGCGCGCACATCCGGCCGTCGTGCTTTGAGATCCAGCATCACATAGGCCACGCGCTGGCCGGGCCCGTGATAGGTGATCTGGCCGCCGCGCCCGCTCTCGAATACGGGGAATCGCGCCGCCAGCAGATCGTCCGCCTTGCCGGAGGTGCCGGACGTATAAAGCGGCGGATGTTCGAGCAGCCACACCAATTCGGGCGCCTCGCCGGCTGCAATCGCAGCCGCGCGTGTTTCCATGGCCGCGACGGCGTCGGGATACGGAATCGGTGCGTCCTCGATGCGCCATTCCACAGCCGGCCCCGCGGCACCCCGCGAAAACGGCGTCAGATCGAGGGTTTGGCGGTCATTAACCATTGGCTAACCATAAGCGTGCTGTTCTCGATGCGATCCTGACGCGCGTATGCGCAGGTCCTTTATCTGTGACTGTGGGGCCGACGTGCCAACCCTCGACAACATCTCCGTAGATATCATGGTCGTGCTCGGCACAACCACAATGCCGGTGCACCAGGTGATGCGCCTGAGTCGAGGCGCCATCATCGAACTCGACGCCACCGAGCAGGACGAGGTGAAGATCCTCGCCAACAATATGCCTGTCGCATCTGGTTCGGTGATGGTCGATCGCAACCGTATCGCCGTCGAGGTCAAGCAGATGCTGCCGCGCTCGCCGGACCGCAGATAAGTCGCGGGCAGATATTTTCGCCGCAAGGCGATCGCAACCCGGTTCGGGTCTTGTGCCCCCATCATCGATTTGTTACATCGGCGCCGGTCGAACCGGCCGGGCGATTTGCCCGCCGGTCTTTTCCAGCGCTCGTGGCGGAATTGGTAGACGCGCTGCCTTGAGGTGGCAGTCCGTAACAGGGTGAAGGTTCGAGTCCTTTCGAGCGCACCAATTCACAAAACCCCGTGGCCTCAATGGCTTACGGGGTTTTTTGTTGGCTTGCCCGGACCGTCATGCCAAAGACGGCAGATGCCGGCGAAGACTTGAAAGCCTATCATGCACACGATGGAACAGTTGGGATCGGGCGCCCTGGCCGGCGCGACGTATCTGAGACTGTCCTGTGGCCTGCAGACGGTTCCAGACGAGGTCTTCGATCTCGCCGACACGCTCGAAATCCTCGATCTGTCGGCCAACGCTTTGGCGTCTCTTCCGGCTGATTTCGGCAGGCTGCGAAAACTGCGGATCCTGTTCTGCTCCGACAACCTGTTTACGGAGCTGCCAGCGGTGCTCGGCGATTGCCCCGACCTCGGCATGATCGGCTTCAAGGCCAACCGGATCTCGCAGGTGTCTCCGCGGGCTCTGACGCCCAGACTGCGCTGGCTCATTCTGACCAATAATAGAATTCGAACGCTGCCGGCCGAAATCGGCAGCTGCAGCCTGCTGCAGAAACTGATGTTGGCCGGCAACGAACTCACCGGCATCCCGGAGTCTCTGGCCAACTGTCATCGGCTGGAACTGCTACGTCTGTCGGCCAATCAGTTGCAGGCGTTTCCCCAATGGCTGCTGACATTGCCGCGCCTGTCGTGGCTCGCTTATGCGGGCAATCCTTTCACCGCAGACATCGAAGCGCGTGCCATTGCCGGTGCGAAGGTCCCCGACATGGCATGGGCCGACCTGCAGATCGATGAGCTTTTGGGTGAAGGCGCTTCCGGCGTTATTCACCGGGCGCGCCGCGCCGATGTCGAAGATCGGGCCATCGCGGTGAAAGTGTTCAAGGGCGCGATGACGAGCGATGGTACGCCGGAGTCCGAATGCGCTGCGTGGGTTGCGGCCGGGCGGCATCCGAATCTCATTGCAGTGAATGGCAAAGTGGCCGGCCATCCGCTTGGCAGAAGTGGTCTGGTGATGGAGCTCGTCGATCCGCTATTCCGCAGCCTGGCGGGGCCACCGAGCTTCGACACCTGTACGCGCGATGTCTATCCGGCCGATGCGCAATTCACGCTCGCCAGCGTGTTGCGGATGGCATCG
This sequence comes from Bradyrhizobiaceae bacterium, assembly GCA_004173095.1. Taxonomy (GTDB): domain Bacteria; phylum Pseudomonadota; class Alphaproteobacteria; order Rhizobiales; family Xanthobacteraceae; genus Tardiphaga. The sequence goes on along the minus strand of SDZE01000539.1, from coordinate 8,779 downwards.
AGCGTCGCGTCGGTAGGGCGCCATCTGCATGAGTGCGGCATCATGCATGGCGACCTTTATGCGCATAACATTCTGCATGACGGGGCAGGGCAGGTGTTGCTCGGCGACTTTGGAGCAGCGTCGTTTTACGAGCGCTGTGATCCAACAGCGGAGCGTCTCGAGCGACTCGAGGTCAGAGCCTTTGGATGCCTGCTGGAGGAGCTGATCGCGCGATGTCATGACGTTGATGCCGACGCCGACGCAGTTGCCCTGCTGAGGCATCTGAAATCGGAGTGCCTGGCCGACGAGCCCAAGCACCGCCCGTCGTTCAGCGAGCTTGATCGGCAACTGTCCGACGTCAGCAACGTATCGAACTAGATGCCATTCGTTCAGCCTTGCGCCGCCAGAAGCAACGCGCCGAGCGTGGCGATGGCGCCGATCAGGAACGCTGAGCCATAGCCGAACAACCCCGCTGCATAACCGACTGCAGGCGCCGTCACGCCGATCGCCAGATCGAAGAAAGCGATGAAATTCGCCACCGCGCGGCCGCGTTGTTCGATCGGCACGCGGCGAGTGGCTTCGACGCCCATGCAGGGAAAGATCAGCGAGAAGCCGAGGCCGGTGATCAGCGCGCCCGTCAGCGCCATCCATGGATCCTGCGCCAGCCAGATCATGGCCTGACCGACCGCCTCGATCGCCAGCGATACCACGGCGACGCGGGTGCCACCGTAGCGATCCGGCCAGTGGCTGCCGATCAGGCGCACGGCGATATAGCCCGTCGAAAAGACCGCCAGTGCCATGCCGGCGCCAGACCAGCCGCGCGCAGCATAAGTCAACGCGAGAAAGCTGGTGATGCCTGCAAACGGAATGGTCGAGAGAAACAGGATCATACCCGGACGCCAGATTAGGCCGATCACCTTGTAGAACGGCGCGCGCTCGACGTTGCCGCTGACGGGCACATGGGCCATCGTGGCGGCGATCGCGAGCGCGATCAGGGGCGAGATAGCGGCGGTGACAGCAACGCCCGCGAAGCCTATGGCGTTGTAGATGATGAGACCGAGCGGCGCGCCGAGACCGATCGCGGCATACATGGCAATGCCTTGCCATGACATCACGAGGCCGGTGCGCTGTGCACCGAGGCGCCCGATGCTCCAGTTCATCGCGCCGGTGATGAACAGACTTTCGCCGAAGCCGAGCGCCATACGGCCGATCAGCAGCAACATGAGTTTCGGGGTGGCTGGCACCGGCAGCAGAGCGGCGGCGAGATAGAGCAGGCCTGCAATGGCGGCGAGCGGCAGGCCTGACAGGATCACCAGGCGCGCCCCGCGAAGATCGCATAACGTGCCGGCGCGATGGCGCGTGAGCACGGTGACGACCGATTGCAGGCCAATGGTGAAGCCGATGACGGCGGCGCTGAATCCAAGCTGATCGTGCAGATAAAGCGCAAGCGGCGGCAGCGGCAGACCGACCGACAGGAAGCCGAAGAACACGATGGTGACGTGTCTGAGCAGACTCTTGCGCTCGGGGCGGGCCAGTGGCGCAGGTTGCGTGCGAAGGGGCGTGTTGTGATTCATGGCGACGTGCTTCTTTAAAGGGCTGCGTGAGCAGCCACATCCGAGCACGTTGATTGACGTTAACGCTTACGACGGGATAAACCCCGTGAGGTAGCCTGATATGTCGTCCGCCGCGGGCGAGTCAAGCCGGCGTGCAATCTCGCCAGAGCAATGAAAATCCGTCGATCCGTTGCAGTTGTCGATCCGGATTAGTGTCCATGTAACGATATACCGTTAGTCGTGCTGCCGCGATCCCGGCCCGCGATCATCGCTGGGCAAGACAATCGCCCGGAGCTGCCATGAAGTATCTGAGCTATATCTACCGCGCAGCTGCCAACTTCGCTTTCCTGGCGCTGGTGTATTTCAGCCTCAATTTCATCGGGACCTATCATCAGCGCGCCATCGTCGCCGGATTGGTGCTGGCCTATGCCGGCATGCGCGCGGTCTCGGCCGTGCGCAGCTTCGTGTTCTTCAAGGCGATCCAGAAGCTCGAACTGGAGACGCGGCGCCTGGGCGGTCTCGCCGGCGAGGGGCCTTCTGCCGTCAGCAGTCGCAGGGCGCTGGTGAGTGACGTCGTCACGCAGCGTCAGGCGGGCGAGATGAAAGCCTATATCGACCTGTTCTTCCTGGCCATCATCACGGTACTGTGCGTCGCGAAGATCGTGACGGACTAAACTTGGGCGCAGGCGGAAATCGCTGGCCGCCCGAATCCTCGATCTAGCGATGCGCGGCAGTTGCCGTCGGCGACAATCCCGGTGGGATCGCACCGGGAATCGTATGCCTTCCTACACCAGCATGATCGGGAGCTAGACGCGCGAGGCCGTTGGTGTCGGCGCGGTGCGGCAGCCGCACCAGCGCCGCGATCGGCTTGTTGTGCCGCTCCGTGATGTCGAACAGGGATTCACCCGGCACAGGCATTGTATCGATGGCCGGCATCGCCGGCATGCCGACGATGCGCGGCCACGGGGCCTGCTCAGGCAGCGGCAATGCGCTGCGCGACCGGCGCGTGTGACCGAAATTTTCGGTCAGCGACAGCATCTGGTCGGAGGTCGTGATTTGCGGTGCCGGCAGCATGTCGAGATGGGCGAAGGCGAAGCGCGGCACCTTGTGCCAATGCGTGAGCGCCACCGTCTCGGACACCGGATGCAACTGCCAGTCCTGCGGTTGGGTCGCAGTCTTCGGCCTGTCCGGCGTCGCTGACTCCACATGGACGATGCGGTAGCCGCCGGCCTTGAGGTCGCGCAGGATGCCGGGCAGCGCCGCCACCGTGCGCGGCTGGATGTCGTGCAACAAAAGGATGCCCTTGCCCTTGGCCTTGAGGCGCGACAGCGCGAGGTCGTGCACGGTTTGCGACGACACATGGCGCCAGTCATCGGCCGGGAAATCCGCGCTCCAGGTCTGTATGCCGCGCGACGCCAGATAGTCCTCGACCACGCCGGCCCGGAGCAGGCCGGGAATGCGGAAGAACGGCGACAGCTGTGTTTTATCGCCGAGCGCCGCCTCGGTATGCGCGATGCCTTCCTCGATCTCCGCCTGCGCCTGTTCGATCGGCATCCGGTTCATGCTGAGCGGATGATTTTCGGTATGCGTGCCGATGCTGTGGCCGAGCCGAGCCAGCTTGCGGACGCCGTCGGGAAATTCCTTCGCCATCCGGCCGACGACGAAGAACGTCGCCTTCACACATTCGGACGCCAGGATGTCGAGGATCTGGTTCGAGTATTTCGGAATCGGACCGTCATCGAAGGTCAGCACGATTTCCTTGTCGCGGAGCGGCAGGGTCTGCTCATATTGCATCGTGCCGATGCGGGGATGTTCCCGCGGATCGACGACGATGGTGCGTGAGGTCCCAAGGGCGTCGGGATTGTTGCAGGTCTCGGCAACAGCCGGGACGGCGGACAGCAGCGCCAAACCCGCGACCAGGCCGATATACCGTGCCCGTCGCACCCGCTTGCATGTCGTCGCTTGGTCCATCATGCTTTCCAGTATTCCGGATCTGTTTCGTCCGGAATTTACCGGCGCGGCCGTAAAGGCATCGTCAACTCTGTCGGCGCTGCCCGGTCTGTCGTTCGACGTCGCCTATTGGGATACCGGACGTGGGTTTGCCGGCGGCGGTACGATATGCACGACCTTGTAGTTGTTGTCCCGGAGATAGCGCAGGAAATCGGGCAGCATGGCGGCGGTCTGCCCCTTTGTATCATGGAACAGGATGATACCCTTGCCATGGGCTTTTACCCGGCCGGTGATCAGATCGAGCTGCTGCTGCGGCGTCATCGGGTTCCAGTCGCTGGCCCAGAAATCGGCCCCGAACACCGCGATCCGCCGTGACTGCAGCAGTTCGAGCAAAGCGGGCGTCGATTCGAAATATGGAAAGCGAAAGAATGGCGTCGTCGGCACCGTCGTTGCCTTGCCATTGAGCGCCATTTCATCCGCGGATATGCCGCGGTCGATCTGGTCGATGGCTCTTTGATGATCGGTCTTCTTGAGATCCGCATGGGCAAAGGTGTGATGCGCGATTGTATGCCCCTCGGCCGCCATGCGTTTCACCAGCTGCGGATGCGCCGCGGCGCTCTGGCCGATCATGAAGAAGGTGGCGCGGACGCATTCACGGGCCAGTGCAGCCAGGATTTTCGAGGTGGTCGGCGGGTTGGGCCCGTCGTCGAAGGTCAGGACAACCTCGCGGTCCTGCAACGGCAATGTGTCGGGAAAGCTCTGCGTTCCGACGCGGGGATAGAGCTTTGGATCGACGGTGAGCACGCGCGCGGTGCCGAGAGCGTCGGGGCGCGGGCAATTGTCGGCATGCGCCACCACGGTGGACGCAATCAGAGCTGCGATGGCCAATCTCAACACGCGCATTTCACTTTCCTGCGAGGGATCTCGCAGCCGCGAGACATTTCCGATTGCATCCGGTCTCCGTCGCTGGCTATTGCCAGAGCCGGGTGAACGCTCACGGTTGGGATAGCTCATTTCCGCCGAAAGCGCGCCATGCGCATTCCTCATGGGTTAAGCGAGGTCCGACATGACTGACGACGTCGAGCTCGCCAACGCATTCGCATCCGAACCGATCTCGATCCTCGACCGCATGCCGATGCGCGACGGCGACGGCAATATTCGTCCGGATTTTGTCGAGGCGATCGAGAAGGCGGTTCAGGCGGCCGATGCCGCTTTGCTGTGTGACATCGTCGGCGAGCTGCACGAGGCGGATCTCGGTGACCTCATCGAGGCGCTCGCGCCGGATACCCGCGTCCAGCTCATCGAACTGACCAAGGCCGACTTTGATTTCTCCGCGCTGAACGAGGTCGATGACGCCGTCCGCGAGGAATTGCTGGAGGAGCTGCAGCCCGCCACGGTGGCCGACGGTGTCCGCGAGCTGGAATCCGACGACGCGGTGGAACTGCTGGAAGGCGTCGACGAGGACGTTCAGGACGAGATCCTGGAAAAGCTGCCGCTGTCGGAGCGGGTGGCCATCGAACGCAGCCTGACCTATCCGGAAGACTCTGCCGGGCGGCGGATGCAGACTGACTTCATCGCCGTCCCGCCGAACTGGAATGTCGGGCAGGCCATCGACTACATGCGTGAAACGCCGGATCTGCCGGATCGCTTCTACGAGATCTATGCGGTGGATTCCGATCAGCGCTGGCAGGGCGCGGTGGCGCTCGACACGCTCCTGCGTGCCCGTCGCCCGGTGCCTCTGGCTGACCTGATCGACGAGGAACGTCGCCGCGTCTCCGTGCGCGACCACCAGAGCGACGTGGCGCGCCTGTTCGGCAAATACAATCTGGTCTCGGCGCCGGTGGTCGATACCGACGACCGCCTCGTCGGGGTCATCACCATCGACGACGTGGTGGACGTCATCGAGGAAGAGGCCGACGAAGAGGTCAAGGCGCTCGGCGGTGTCCGCTCCGGCGAGGAGCTATCCGACAACTTCCTCACCATCGCCCGCGGTCGCTTCATGTGGCTGCTGATCAATCTCGCCACGGCGTTTCTGGCGTCGTCGGTGCTTGGCCTGTTCGAAGGCCAGCTCGAACAGATGGTGGCGCTGGCGGTGCTGGCACCGATCGTGGCGAGCCAGGGCGGCAATGCCGCGACTCAGACCATGACGGTCGCTGTGCGTGCGCTGGCCACGCGTCAGCTGAACCCCAATAACGCCTGGCGCATCATCACCCGCGAGGCGCTGGTCGGTTTGATGAACGGCATCGCTTTTGCCGTCATCACCGGCCTGGCCGCCTTTCTGTGGTTCAAGACGCCTGGTCTCGGTATCGTCATTGCGCTGGCCATGATCACTAACCTCGTCGCCGGCGCCTTGGGCGGCATCCTGATTCCGATGGCGCTGGACCGCCTGAAGGCCGATCCCGCGGTGGCCTCCGGCACTTTCGTCACCACGGTGACCGACGTCGTCGGCTTCTTTGCCTTTCTCGGCATCGCGACGCTGTGGTTCGGGCTGAAATAGCCCGGATACTCTCTTCATCGCTCCTTAACGGTATTGCCCGACCATCCCGTCTGCAAAGAGGTCGAACATGCGCTTGCGATTGAAGGCTGACGGACGGATCGTCGAGTTGCGCGATGGCCATGAGGTGCCACTGGCGCCAGCGATGTCGCTCGCGCCCGAGCCTTTTGCTGCCGAGCCGGTCGAGGCCTGCGGCAGCCAGCCGGAAGTGCGCGATCTGCGCCGCCGTGCGCAGCTGACCCAAATCGAATTTGCCGCCCGGCTGGGCGTGCCCGTCGAGACCATTCGCAACTGGGAGCAGGGCAAACGTCACCCGCGCGGCCCGGCGCGTGCGTTGCTCGCCGTCATTGCCCACGCGCCGGACACCGTGTTTGCAGCGCTGGCACCAGCTGAAGCCTGACAGCCGCCAAGCGGCGTCGGCACCATGCCCTGATCAAGATGTCTCCTGAAAGGGGAGGACAGTGTGCAGTTCGTACAAGCAAACGGCGCCGCTATCCCGGTCATCGGGCTCGGGACCTGGGAATTGCGCGGACGCACCTGCGCGCGGGTGATCGAGCAGGCTATCAAGCTCGGTTATCGCCATATCGACACCGCGCAGGTCTATGAGAACGAGCGCGACGTCGGCGAGGGCATCCGCGCATCGCATGTTGCCCGCAATGAAATCTTCGTCACCACCAAGGTCTGGACCACGCATTTCGCGCCCCACAATCTCGAACGCTCGGTGAAGGAAAGCCTGACCCGGCTGCGCATGACCGAGGTCGATCTGCTGCTGCTGCACTGGCCCAATCCGCATGTGCCGCTGGAGGAGACGCTCGGTGCGCTTGCGCATGCCAAACGCATGGGGCTGGCGCGGCATATCGGTGTGTCGAATTTCACGGTGGCGCTGATCGAACAGGCGGTGGCGGCATGTCCGGAGCCTCTGGCGTGCAATCAAGTCGAATATCATCCCTATCTCGATCAGACGGCAGTGCGCGCAGCCTGCCGAGCCCATGATCTGGCTCTGGTGGCCTACAGCCCGATCGCCAAGGGCAGCGTACGCGGCGACGAGACGCTCGCTGCGATCGGTCGTTCGCATGGCAAAAGCGCGGCGCAGGTGTGTCTGCGCTGGCTGATCCAGCAGGGCGCCATCGCGATTCCCCGCACCTCGAAGATCGAGCGGTTGTCGGAAAATATCGACGTGTTCGATTTTGAACTCTCGAGCGATGAGATGGCCGCCGTGTCCGCGCTCGGTCGCCCCGACGGACGCTTGACCGATTTCAGCTTTGCGCCGAAATGGGATTGAGGGCGGGCCTGGTCGAACGTGCTTGAGCCTCACTGATTCCGCCGACGGGATCAGCCAGTCGTCAGCTTCAAGCCCGCGCGCGGACACATCATGTTCTTCTATGCTTCCAAGATTCTCGGATTTTTCGCGCAGCCGTCGAATATCATTGCCACGCTGTGCGTCGTCGGCCTCGCGCTGGTGGTCCTGAACCGGCATCGCATCGGCACCTGGCTGGTCAGTGCCGGGATCCTGCTCTATGTGGTGCTTGGCTATTCGCCGCTGAGCAGCGTGCTGCTGCTGACGCTCAGCGAGCGTTTTCCACAGTGGCAGGACGACGGTCGTGCGCCGGATGGAATCATCGTGCTCGGCGGCTCCGTCGATCCGGACGCGACGACGGCGCGCAATTCTCTGGAGCTCAATGCAGCGGGCGAACGCGTCACGGCGATGCTGGACCTGGCGCGCCGTTATCCGCAGGCCAGAATCGTCTTCACAGGCGGCGCCAATAGTCTGCTGGTGCGGGGATTGTCCGAGGCGCCGACGGCCGGCGATCTGCTGCGGCGGTTCGGCACCGCGCCCGATCGGATCGTGCTGGAGACCGACAGCCGCACCACCGCGGAAAACGCGGCGTTCACCAGGCATCTCGTCGATCCGAAGCCCGGCGAGCGTTGGCTGCTCGTCACATCCGCCTGGCACATGCCGCGTTCGATCGGCGTTTTTCGCAAGGCCGGCTTCGATGTGGAAGCGTATCCGGTGGACTGGCGCACCCGCGGCTGGATCGATGCCGCCGTAACCTTCGGTGACGCCGCCGATGGACTCGCCCGTGCTGACAACGCCGTGCATGAATGGATCGGACTGCTGAGCTACCGGCTCGCCGGCCGCACCGGTGAATTGCTGCCGGGACCGAAGCAGCCTTAATCGTCTACTCCGCTTCGTCTTTCGGCAGCCCCAGTCGATAGACACCGCGAAAATCTTCGGGGTCTTCGACCGGCTTGCCTTTACGATAGATGACCAGCCGGCCGTCCAGCATGAGTTTCACCGCCGCATGGCGGATCGGTGTCAGGTGGGCGTGCCAGTCACCTTCGGGCGCGATCAGATGGGCGATCTCCGGCGCGCTCAGCGAACGCGAAGGATCGCGACCGAGAATGGCAAGGATGCGTTCGTCGAGCGGCTGCGATTTGGGCTTCGCGGCTTTCTGAAGCGCGGCCTTCGGGCGTGCGGTGGGGGATTTGTGCGAAGTTTTGGATTGGGATTTGGCCATGCCCTGGCATCGCCGATCCCGCAGCGGGGCGCAAGCTGTGTCATCGGGGACATGGCGCGGGCCGGCGGGCGGAGCTAAGGTCGGTCACTGGCGTACCAATTACCATCAAGTTCATGGAACCTCGGCACCTCATCCGCGCAGCCATTGCCGTCTCTGTGCTCGGCCATCTGGCCTTGGCCGCAGGCGTGTTTTTCGCCGATGCCAAGCCGATCGAGCCGCATGACGACAATGTCAGCGTCGATCTGGTGACGCCGCAGGAGCTTGCCGAGGCCGAGAAAAAAGCC
>SDZE01000066.1 GCA_004173095.1 Bradyrhizobiaceae bacterium | reverse complement strand
GATGGCGCCGAGCCGCCAAAACTCGGCAGCCGCGTGCTGCTGATCGCCACCCATTGCGATCCCACGGTGAACCTGCATGCGAATTATCAGATGGTCGGGCACAATGGCAGCGTCGAGCTATGGCCGGTGACGGCGCGATATGGCGCGTAGCGCCTGGCTCACCGAAATAAGCAGCGACGCACGGTCACCCTTCCCCACCGGGGAGAAGTCGGCACGCGCAGCGTGACGGGTGAGGGGGCTTGCACAGGCGCTGGAGTTTTCCCCCTCACCCGCGCGCAAGTGCGCGCGACCTCTCCCCGGTGGGGAGAGGTGAAGTAAGAGCGAGGTGAAGGGAGGCTCAGTGCCCGCCGCCCAGGAACGCTTCCGACAAGGTTGGGTCGTTGATCAGCGCTTGCGCCGATCCCGACGTCACCACCCGCCCGGTCTCCAGCAGATAGGCGCGGTCCACGATCTTCAGCGTCTGCCGCGCCTTCTGCTCCACCAACAGCACCGTCAGTCCCTCATCGCGAAACTGCGCGATCATCTGGAACAGGCTTGCGGTCATCAGCGGCGCCAGACCCAGCGACGGCTCGTCCAGCAGCAGCAGTTTCGGCTTCGACAGCAGTGCGCGGCCGATCGCCAGCATCTGCTGCTCGCCGCCCGACAGAAGACTCGCAAGGCCATCGCGGCGCTTGCCGAGGATCGGGAAGCGCTCCAGCATCTTTTCGACATCGGCATTCGCCGCCGCCGTGTCGCTGCGGGTGTAGATCCCCATTTGCAGGTTTTCAAACACCGTCATGCGGGCGAGAATGCCGCGGCCTTCCGGTACCAGCGCAATGCCGCGGCGCAGGTTCTTCTCGGCCGTGTTGGGCGTGAGCTTCTCGCCCTCGAATGATATCTCGCCCTGAAACGGCAGCAGCCCGGCAATCGCGCGTGCAACCGTGCTCTTGCCGGCGCCATTGGCGCCGAGCAGCGCGACGATTTCGCCTTGCTTGACCTCCAGATCGACACCGCGCACCGCCGTGATGGCGCCGTAGCGGACTTCGAGGCTCTTGATCGCGAGCATCAATTGTCCTTTCCGAGATAGGCGTCGAGCACAACCGGGTTGGCGCGCACGTCCTCGGGCTTGCCTTCGGCGATCAGCACGCCGAAATCGAGCACATAGAGATAGTCGCACAGCCGCATCACGAAATTCATGTCGTGTTCGATCAGGAGGATGGAGAGACCGGTGTCGCGCAGCCGCAGCATCAGCGTGCGGATCTCTTCGGCTTCGTCATGATTCATGCCGGCGACGGGTTCGTCGAGCAGCAGCAATTTTGGTTTCGCCGTAACGGCGCGCGCCATCTCCACCTTGCGCTGGATGCCGTAAGGCAGCGACTTCGCCGGCCGATCGCGGAAGGCGGTGAGACCGAAGAACTCCATCACTTCGGTCGCACGCGCCTGTGCAGCGGGATTGGCCCAGGCGATCGGCAGCAGCCGTCGCCACGCCGCTTCGCTATGCGGCTGTGCGACCAGCAGATGCTCCCATACGGTCATCGAGCCGAACAGGCGGATGTTCTGGAACGTGCGCGCGATGCCTTCGCGCACGATCTTGTAGGACGGCCATTGGGTGACATCGACGCCCTTGAGCATGACCTCGCCGGCATCGGCGCGATAGGCGCCGGTGATGGTGTTGAACAGGGTCGTCTTGCCGGCGCCGTTGGGGCCGATCACACCGATGATCTGTCCTTCCGGCACGGCGCAGACCATGTTCGACAGCGCGTTGATGCCGCCGAAAGTCTTGGTGACGCCGGTGAGTTGAAGCAGCGGCTGGCTCATGCTGCAGCCCTCCGGAACGTCATCATGCGCAGCAGGTTGCGATCGAGAATGCCCTGGCGTCGCACCAGCAGCACCAGCACCAACAGCGAGCCGAAGGCGGCGAGGCGCCAGTCGGCGATCGGCCGCAGGAATTCAGGCAGGAAGATCAAGAGCAGCGCGCCGACCAGCGAGCCCGGCGCGACAGTCGAGCCGCCGAGAATGACGGCGAGCACGAATTCCACCGAACGTTCGAAGCCGAAATTGGCCGGCTCGATATAGACATTGTGATGCGCGAACAGCCCGCCGGAGATCGCGGCCACCGCCGCCCCGGCGGCGAAGGCGCCGATCTTGGTGACGACGGTGTTGAGCCCGATCAGGCCAGCGGCCGTCTCGTCGTCATGCACCGCCTGCATTTCCAGCCAGACGCGCGAGCGTTCCAGCAGCATCACGGCGAGCAGGATGCCGCCGGCCCACAGCCAGATGGTGCCGACGCTGACATGCTGCATGCCGCGGAAGCCGCCGCTGCCGCCCATGGTGTCGAAGTTGAGAAAGAAGCTGCGCACCATCTCGCCGAAGCCAACCGTGGCCATGGCAAGATAGATGCCTTTCAGCCGCAGCGCCGGGAAGGCGACGATGGCGCCGATGACGCCGGCGAAGATCGCCGAGATCACGAGGGCGAGTGTCAGCGGCACGTTCATCGTCACCGTCAGCCACGACGACAGATAGGCGCCGATGCCCATGAAGGCGCCGTTGCCGAGCGACAGCTGGCCGGTGGCGAGGATGATATAGACGCTGAGTGCGCCGAGCAGCAGGATGCCGGATTCGGCGAGCAGGCTTGCATAGTAAGTCGACATCAGACGCGCTGCCCCTGATCGGACCGTGCACCGCCGAGTAGGCCTTGCGGACGCAGGAGAAGTATCAAAATCATGAATCCATAGACGACGAAGTCGCGGATCTGCGAGCCGCCGTAAGCCACCGTCAGCACTTCGGCGATGCCGATCAAGGGCCCCGCGACCAGCGCGCCCCAAATTCGCGTGGTGCCGCCGATCACCATCACGGCGATTGCCTTGAGGCCGATCTCGACGCCGAGATAGGGCGTGATGGCGCCGTAATGCAGCGCGATCAGCACGCCCGCGACGCCGGCCAATGCACCGGACAGGATGAAGGCCATCATCATCAGGCGATCGGCGGACACGCCGAGAATACGGGCGATGTCGCGGTTTTCGGCAACGGCGCGCAAGGCACGCCCCATCGGCGTCTTCTGCACGATGTAGGCGGTGAGAGCGACCAGCACGACGGTGGCGCCAAGCACGATCAGCTGCATCTCGCCAATCCGCACAGGGCCGATCTCGAACTGCGCGCCGAAGATCGGCAGCTGCAGCGGATCCGAGCCCCAGATATTGGTGGCGATGTTCTGCAGGATGATGGAGAAGCCAAGCGTGGACAGCATCGGCGTCACCAGCGGCGCATCGCGCAGCGGCTGGTAGCCGATCTTTTCGACCACGATGGCGATCAGGGCCGCGCCCGTCATGCCGCCGAGCACGGCGACGGGGAGGGGATAGCCGGCATCGATCAGCGTGAAGCCGATGAAGCCGCCGATCATGAACAGTTCGGCAATCGCCAGATTGAGGATGCCGAGAATGCCCATCACGAGCGAATAGGACAGCGCCAGCAGCGTATACACCGCGCCCAGCGTCAGTCCGTTGACGAGTTGCTGTATCAGCATGGAAATCGCAATCGTTGGGTCATCGAGAAGGAAACGTCCGAAATAGCTGACTGTGGTGTCTGGCGCACCTCTCCCGGAGGGAGAGGTCGATCCGGCGGAGCCGGGGCGGGTGAGGGGTTAGGGACCTCTCGTCTGGAGCCCAACCCCCTCACCCGGCGCTACGTGCCGACCTCTCCCCGGAGGGGAGAGGTGAAGAACCGCCAGCATCAATAGTTTGCTTGCTTCAGCAGGCCGGGTGGTTCGGCGCCGAGCTGCAGCCCTTCACCTTGGTGTCCCATGCGCCGTTCTGGCCCTGCAGTACATAGAAGGCCTTGATGGCATCGCCGTCGTCGTTGAAGCCGATCGGGCCGCCGAGGCCTTTGAAGCCTTCGAGCTTGGCCATGTAGTCGCGGATCTTGGCGCGGTCGGCTTCGAGGTCTTCCGGCTTGCCGGTGACGCCGGCGGTCTTGATCGCATCGATATACATCGAGACGACCTCATAGATATTCGCATCGAACATGTTCGGCTCGATGTCCTTCGGCAGGCCCGATTCCTTGCGCAGCAGCGGCGTCAGCGCGGCGGTGAACTTCTCCGGCGCATCGCCCTTCATGCTGGAATAGAACGTCGCCGGCGCGATCACCGGGATTTCCGGCGCGGCCTTGAGTATGGCCGAGGAGATCAGCTGGCTGGCGCCGACCACCGGCTTGATCAGGCCCTGGCGCTTCATCTCGCGCAGCACGGTGATGGCCTGGCTGTAATCGGCGCTGATGACGACGCCGTCGGGATTGAGCGACTTCAGCTTGGTCACTTGGGCGGAGACGTCGAGGTCGCCGGTGTTGAACGACAACAGGTCGGTCTCATTGGCGATGGCGATCTCGTTCGCCTTCAGCACCGAGGGCATGATCACCTTGCCGACAGTTGCGGCCGTCGCGTCCTTGGCGTCGAAGATCACCGCGACGGTCTTGATGTTGAACGCCTTCTTGAAATACGGCACCGCGGTCTTCGCGAGCACGCCTTCGTCGATGGTGTTGCGGAAGGCCCAGGGTCGGTTCTGCTTGGCGGTGCCGGGCTTCGACGAGGCTTGCGAGGTCGAAACCAGCTTCAGCTCGTTGGCGACCGGGAAGGTGACTTCCGCGGCGCTGGAGGTCAGCGGGCCGGCAATAGCGAGCACCTTGTCGTCACTGGCGAGTTTGCGCAGCGAGGTCGCGGCCTGGGCCGGCTTGGCGGCGTCGTCGAGGATGGTGATCTTCAGCTTGGCGCCATTGATGCCGCCGGCATCGTTGGTCTGCTGCTCCAGCATCTTGAGGGTCACGGTGTTGCTGCGTCCCCATTCCGCGAACGGGCCGGAGCTTGGCACCACGGCGCCGAGATTGACTTCGCGGGTCTGCGCCGCAGCCTGGCCGACAAGCAAAGCCGACAAGGTCACCGCTGCGGCGGTGCCGAGCACGCGTGAAGCGGCAAGGAAGTTTGGCAAATGCGATTTGATCCGCGACATCGAATGGTCCCCTCTGATGCGATGCTGAGCCGCGGCAAGCCGCGACTTCGGTTTCGACGGTCGTCCCATCTATCTCATAACAGTATTCCGTCGGCCATGTCCGAAACCGCGGTGTCAAACCTCGGCGCGATCCCGGGCACGGAACGGCGGCTGCCATAATGGTCCGATACTTTTGCGGGTTTGACAATCCGCGGCAAGAGTATCTTTATAAAATAGTTCTCTTAGGAAGCTAATTTATGCGGCATATCGGTCCTAAAAAGGCGGCATGCGCGGGCCGGGGCCGGCGCTGCTGCGCATGCCCGGCGGGCTGAAATGATGCTCAGGCGGCCCGAATGGCGGGCGGTGCGGCGGGATCGCCGTTAGCGGGGAGTGTGCAGCGCTAGGCTTTGCGCGCCTTCCCAGGGCGGGCTGCGAACATCTGTCGCGCCTCCGGCGACAGCACTTTCGCCTTGGTCTCGGCGAGGTAGCGCTGCAGTGCGATGGCGCGGTCGCTGGACTCCACGAGCCGCTGCACCATGTCGAGCAGCTGGTGAAATTCCTTGGCGCTCAATTCGCCGAACTGGACATCGTTGATCTGCATCTGGATCGGCGCCAGCTGCTCCAGCAGGGCCGCGCCATGCGCCGTCACCACCAGGCTGATGCGGCGACGGTCGTCCGGATGCAACGTTTTGGTGATCAGCCCCCGGGCCTCGAGCTTGTTGGTCACGGTGGTGACGAACGCGCCGCTGAGATGCAGATGATCGGCGACGGCGCGCACATGCACGTCGCCGCGCGCCGACAGATGGCGGATCGAGATCAGCGTCGTGTATTCGATGCCCGCCAGACCGATCACGGCCGCATGGCCCTCGCGCAATGTCTGGTGCCGGACCAAGAAGCCGAACAGGCTGTGCACCAGGCGGCGGAATTGCGCATCGGAGCCATCGACGAGCAGTTGCGGCCGCGATGTCGTCAGCGCCGCACGCGGCGCTGATCTGGTCGCTGACTTCTTGCTGGCTTCGGCTTGAGGAGGCAACGTCTTGGTCGATGACGAAGTTCGTCTGCCGGCGGACTTTGCCACGTTCGATTCCATATTGGAGAGATGGCAGAGCTTGGCGTCTGCGCATCGCAATTGCAATCCAGACGAAGGACGCAGAGCCGGCGACATCGTTCATGTGAGCTGGCGCGCGATCGCGCAGTGCATGGCGCGTGCTGACGCAATGTACGACCCGCAACGCCTGCCATGCATTTACGTGCGGCAAGCATGCTGCAATAGCTTGGCGAGATCGATACATGCTTGACGTGATGGCGGAGCCGTCGCACATCTGGCATCTCACCTCGGCGCGGAAACCTGCATGCCACGTTCCAGAGCGATACCGCCTGCGCCTGCAGTTCCGCGTCGATCGAAGTCGAAACTCTCAGCGCCGGCGCTGACGACGTCGCGCAAGGCGTTGCTGGTCGATGGGTCCGATCACGCGTTCCGCCAGCTGGTGCACACGCTGCTCGCTTTCGTCGCCCGACACGACATGGTGCTGGAGGGGCATGCCGCGGCGGTCGGGCTGTCGGCGGTCGAATACACGCTGCTCACGTCGCTGAAGTTGCTCGGTGCCGAAGGTCCGGTGAGCGTGCGCAGCCTGGCCGCGCATCTTCATCTCAGCGGTGCCTTCGTCACCACGGTCTCCAACAAGCTGCAGGAGATGGGCCTGCTCGACAAGCTCACCGATCCCGTGGACCGGCGGCGGCTGCGCGTCGTCGTGACGGCGCAAGGTGACGCGCTGTTGTCGCGTCTGGCGCCGATCCAGCGCGAGATCAACGACATCCAGTTCGATTGCCTCGATGCTGCCGATTTCAAGCGCCTGCTGTCCAGCATCGACAAACTGGTCGCCTCCAGCGACCGCGCCATTGCATTGCAGAAATATCTGAGCCCGTAGGCGGCCGCAGGCGTCGTCGTCGACCGCTTCTGCTGAAAGAGCGGGCTGGGCGCGCGCCCCACCTAACGTCAGCGTTTGTGGCTGCCCCCTCCCTGACCCTCCCCCGCTTGCGGGGGAGGGGACACTGCTGCCGGAGCGGCACAGGCGCTATTTGAAGACGGCACTTTTACCCGCCGAAAGCTGCTACCCGCCGATGAAACTCCGATTCCAGGTCGGCGAGATCAACACCTCGTTCATGCAGACATGTGGCGGCATTCCGGCGATGAAGGCGATGGTTTTGCCAAGGTCGTCCGGCTGTAGCATCCGCGCCATGATCTCCGCGCTCGGCGGCACCGGACGGTTCTTCATGATGTCGGTGGCGACCTCGCCGGGCGACAGGCAGCAGGCCCGCAAGCCATTGACGCATTCATCCATGTTGAAGGAGTGCGTCAGCGCCAGCACCGCGTGTTTGGTCGAGGTATAAGCCGGTCCCGTCATCTGCGAGACGATGCGGCCCGCCCACGACGCCACATTGATGATGCAACCGTCCTTCTGCGCCCGCATCGCCGGCAGCACGGCGCGGATGCAATACATCACGCCCTTGAGATTGATATCGACGATCTGGTCGAACCCTTCTTCGGTGACGTCCAGCCAGCTGCGCTTCGGCAGATTGACGCCGGCGCTGTTGACCAGCAGATCGATGCGGCCGTGCTTGGCGAGAATCGCATCCGCGACTTTCCTGGCATCGGCCGCATTGCTGACATCGAGCGGCATTGCTTCGATCGGTTTGCCGCCGGCGCCGAGTTCCTCGACGACCGCGTTCAGCACCTCGGCCCGGCGTCCGGAAATGATGACGGTCCAGCCGTCGGCCAGCAGCGATTGAGCGCCGGCCTTGCCGATACCGGTGCCGCCGCCGGTCACCCATGCGATTTTTTGAGCCACGTGAAGTCTCCCGTCGTTTCTTGTGTTGGATGGCGTCGGGAGTGTTGACCAATTATGCTGATGACACCAGCCCATAGCGCGCGAGTGATTTCGTTGAAGACCCACACCGATACAAAGCCGCCGATCGACCAGGATCGTCTCTGGGACGACCACATGGCGCTCGCTGCCATTACCGACCCCGACAAGCCATGGACGCGGCGTTCGTTCTCGCAGCGTTTTCTCGATGGTCGCGTCTGGCTGAAGGCGCGCTATGAGGCCGCGGGGATGACGGTGCGGATGGATGCCGCCGCCAATGTGATCGCGCGCCTCGAAGGCAGCGTCGAGGGCCTGCCGCCGATCATGCTGGGCTCGCATTCCGACACGGTCCCATCCGGCGGCCGGTTCGATGGCATTTCCGGCATCCTCACGGCGCTCGAAGCCGTGCGTGCATTGCAGGCGTCCGGCTATCGATCGCGGCATCCGATCGAGATCGTGGATTTCCTGGCCGAGGAGCCCAGCGAATATGGCCTGTCCTGCGTCGGCAGTCGCGCCATGGCGGGCGAACTTGATGCCAGGATGCTGGCTTATACCAATGCCGCCGGCGAGACGCTCGCCGCCGCGATCGAACGCGTCGGCGGTGATCCCGCGCGGATCGCAACCATGACGAGGCCGACATTCGCCGGTTATCTCGAACTGCATATCGAGCAGGGCATCGTGCTGGAGACGGGCCATCTCGATGTCGCGCTTGTTACCGGTATCGCCGGTATCACCCGGGTCGAGATCACGTTGACAGGCGCCGCCGATCACGCTGGATCGACGCTGATGGAATATCGGCGCGATGCCTCGCTCGCTGCTGCGGAGATCGTGCTGCTGGTGGCGCGCAAGGCGAATGAATACGCGGCGCGCAAACAGGGGCATTTCGTGGCCACCACCGGCATTCTCGAGATCAGCCCCAACGCTTCCAATGTGGTGCCCGGCGGCGCGCGCATGATCCTCGACATCCGCGCCGAAAAAGCCGATATCGTCGCCGACTTCGTTGCCATGCTGGATCGCGAAACGCAGGCGATCGCCGCGCGTGCCAAGGTCGAACGCACAAGGTTTGGCATCATCTCGCAGAACCCGCCATCGCCTTGCGATGATCACCTGCGCGACATTCTCGGCCGTGCCGCGGCCAAACTCGGTTATTCCACCACCACGCTCGCTTCGGGCGCCGGCCACGACGCCGCGTTCATGTCGCATATCGGCAAGAGCGCGATGCTGTTCGTGCCATCGAAGCTCGGCAAAAGTCACTGTCCGGAGGAATACACATCGGCCGAACAACTCGCCGTCGGTGCCGCCACGCTGTATGAAGCGGTTCGTCTGCTCGACGGGCAGAACGATTAGTCTTCGCCGGGAATGTCAGCCTCATGATCCATGTCAGCTCGTTAAGCGGACTCACCAAATTGGCAGCGTCGCTAGAGCGTTTCGATCTGCTGACGCTGCTGTCGCCGAGCGCGGAGGCGCGTGACTGGAGTGCAATTGCGCGCGAACGTCATGTGCGGCTGTCGTTCCACGATATCGTCGAACTCACGCCGGATCTGATCGCCCCCGATGCGGAAGTCATGCGCGCGATCCTCGATTTCGGTCGCGACGCAAGTGAGGGGCGTCCGTTGTTGATCCATTGCTGGGCCGGCATCAGCCGGTCGAGCGCCGCGGCCTATGCGATCGCCTGCGACCGCAATCCCGGCTATGAGGCCGTGATTGCCGATGAATTGCGGCGGCGTTCGCCTTACGTCACGCCGAACAAATTGATGGTGAAATTGGCTGACGACATGCTCGGTCGCGACGGGCGCATGAGTGCATCGATTGCACGGATCGGCCGCGGCGCGGAGACCGCCGAAGGCGAGCCGTATCAGCTGCCGTTGCGCTGGCCTATTTGAGCGCGGCGGCAACGCCGAGCAGGAAGCCGATCTCGAACAGTTGCTCGATGGCGCCGAGCACATCGCCGGTATAGCCGCCGATCAGACGCTTCGCGGACCGCGCCAGCAGGGCGCCGAGTGCTGCGCCGAGAAGCGTGCCGAGAATAACCGCTTTGAACGACAGCAGCGCAAGCGGCAGCGCGGCGATTGCGGCGGTGACGAGCAGAAACGTCATTGCCTCGCGTCGCACCGGTGCGTCGGCATAGCTCACTTTCATCGCCGAAGTTTCGCCGGCATAGACGAGGCGGTTCATGACGAAAGCCGGCATGGCGCGAGCTGCCGCATGCATCGCGATCAGCGCTGCGGCGCCCGCCCAGATCGGTAGTGCCGCCAAGGCGGCGATCCGCAAGGCGCAGCCGAGCCCGAGCGCCAGCGCGCCGTAAGTGCCGATGCGGCTGTCCTTCATGATGGCGAGGCGTTTCTCGATGGTCCAGCCGCCACCAAACGCATCAGCGGTGTCGGCGAGGCCGTCTTCATGCAGGGCGCTGGTGAGCGCGAGACTGGTGGTCACCGCGAGGATGGCGCCGATCAGCGGCGACCAGATGTGGCACGCGATGACGAACACCATGGCGGAGGCGACGCCAATGCCGGCGCCGACGAGCGGAAAGTACTTCATCGCCCGCGCCAGCCAGTCCGGTGCCGGCGCGCCGTCCGCGTGCGGCGTCGGCACCACCGTCAGGAATCGGATCGCATTGAGCAAATGCGGATCTAACGCCATCTAGATGCGCCCGGCCAAGACGTCGTCGAGACTGGCAACATCGGTCAGCAGCCTCGCGGCAGCGCGCAGCAGTGGCACGGCGAGCAGGGCGCCGGTGCCTTCGCCGAGCCGCAGGCCGAGATCGAGCAGCGGCTTGGCATCGAGAGCCTGCAGCACGATGTCGTGGCCGCGCTCGGCCGAGCGATGCGCGAAGACGCAATAGCCGCGCGCATCCGGACACAACCTGATTGCCAGCAGGGCGGCAACGCTGGAGATGAAGCCGTCGATCAGCACCGGCCGCCGTTGCGATGCCGCGCCGAGTACCGCGCCGGCCATGCCGGCGATTTCGAGCCCGCCGAATTCGGCGAGAACGTTCAGTGGCGCTGTGGCAGCGCTGCGTGCGGCGGCCATCTCGATCGCCGCGCGCTTGCGGCGCATGCCCGCATCGTCCTGTCCGGCACCGACGCCGATACAGTCTTCGAGATTGGCCGGTGCAAGGCGATGGGCGAGCAGCGCGGACGCGGCCGTATTGCCGATGCCCATTTCGCCGAGTGCAATAATGTCGGCACCGGCCTTGATCTCGCCGATGGCGATGCGCGTCCCATGCGCCAGCGCATCTGCCGCCTGCGCCAGGGTCATTGCGGGCTCGCGGGCGGCGTTCGCCGTGCCCATGCGCACTTTGGCGTCGCGCAGCAAAGGATGGACCGGCAATTCGGCGGCGACACCGATATCGAT
>SDZE01000384.1 GCA_004173095.1 Bradyrhizobiaceae bacterium | reverse complement strand
CGCGTCAAGACAACGCGTCAAAAAGAATACTCAAGGCTTGAGATAGCTCCAGCCGGCTTCCTGCAATTCGATCAGCCTGACTGCGCCCGACGGCACCACAGTCGCCTCCGACATCACGCTGATGGCCTTGCCCTCGCGCTTCTCCATGCCCTCCTTGGTGTTGCCACAGGCGATAAACTTGACGCTGGACGGGAAACTCGCATCGACAAGCTGCTTGATACGGCCCTTCACTGGCGAGGTGTCCTCGCGCAGCATGTTCAAGCCCGGGCCGTAAGTGACAATCTCGATCTGCACGTCCTCATTGGTGGCCTTATAGAACTCCATGACATTCGTCGCGTTGTTCAGCGCCAGATTCATCAGATCCGTATCGTTCTGATTGACTTGTATGGCGACGCGGTGCTGTTTCACGTCCGCGGCATGGCCGACTGATGTGATCAAGGCCAACAGGACAGCACCGGAAATCGCTCTCAAACCTGATCGCATCTCAAAACTCCCTTTCAAGGCCGTACAATCGTGAACCCGCGTTCGGCGAGATCGAGCAGATGGCCAACGCCGACCTGCACTTCGACCGCGTGAGGATTGATCGCTGGGCGCTTGCCGGTCTCGCGCGCGATGGTATCCAGCGTGTTGCCGCAGACGCTGAAGCGCACGCCCTGCGTCACCAGACTATCGACCAGCGCGCGATGTTCGTTTGCATCTCGCAGCAAATCGATTCCGGGGCCGAACGTGACCACTTCGACAGCGATCTTGTCCGGGCCGTAAGCTTTCAAAAGATTGCTGGCAACGCTGAGAACGAGACGTTCTTTCGTTGTATCGGCGTCCGAGAGCTGCAACGCGATGAAATGCTCGGCGAACGGCTTGTCGGGCGCTGCATCCTGCTTCGTTGGCCGCGTCTGCGCAGCGAGCGGCGCCACGGCGGACCACGCCATCGCAAGGGCCATCAGGCAGGCAATCAAGCCTCGTCTCGTTATCACGTGCAGCGCCTCTCACGATTGGCTAACTGATTACCAATCGCAGGAAGGCGGCGCAATCAAACTAACGATGTGCGCGCGCGATGCATTATTGCGCCGCAAAAGCCGGGCGTAACGCCAGACCGCGTAAAGCGATGGCGGCGCCGGCGACGATACCAGCGGCGGCCACGAAGGATGGCAGCGCCAGTGTGGACACGCCGGTGAGCCCCTGCCCGATCGAACAGCCATAGGCCATCGCGCCGCCGACCCCCATCAGTGCCGCACCGCCCATCGAGCGGCCCGTCTGACGCACTGACGTATAGCCCTCGAACGCGAAGCGTCCAGTCAGCATGGCCGTCAACAGGCTGCCGATGAAGACACCCGCCACCAACGCGATGCCGAAATTCAGCGTCATCCCCGTCGACAGCATGATGAATTGCAATGTATCCGCAGCCGGCGACACGAAGGTCAGCGATGCCACCGGGATCGGGTCGAAATCGTCGGCGCCGAGCCATCCGGTCGCCAGCCAGCCGGCGATGACCAGCAGGCCCATCACCACCCCCGCCACCAGTTGCCCCGGCTCACGGCGAAACTCCCGCTGCGAGAGCGCGAAGGCCAGCAGTGCGCCGCTGACGATGAGAGTCGCTGCGCCCCGCGCCGCGACGTCGGACAGACCGAACGCACTTAACAAGGAGGGAAGCGAATTTGCGCCGGGTGTCATTTGCGTCCATTGCAGGAGCCAGAGCCGCATCGGAGCCAGCAGTCCCTTCAACGTCATCTGCGCCGTGACGCCGATGATCGCGATCACGACCAGCGAGCGCAGATTGCCTTTGCCCAGCAATACCAGCGCGCGCGATGCGCAGCCATTCGACAGCACCATCCCGAGCCCGAACAGCATTCCGCCAACGAACATCAGCGGCGCTGAAAATGACGGCTGCAGATAGAGCGACTTGGTGATCTCGACGATCCCGGCGCTGGCGATGAACTGCGTCCCGATCACCGCCACCGCGACGGCCACCGCATAACTCCGTATCTTCCCTCGGTCGCCGAGCGTCCACCAGTCCCGCAGCCCACTCATCAGGCAGAACCCGCTCAAAAGACCTACCGCGCCGAACAAAGCGCCGATCGCAAAACCAGTGATAACGGGTAGCGTAAACATCGACTGATCCGAGCTCAAACTTTACGAGATATAGGCCCAGTTCTTACTGATAGACATCAGGCCGGTCCAGTCGGGCATTATCGTAGAAAAAGAAACTCCTTCCCTATTCATTTTGAGGAAGACCATTCTACCTGGCGCGCAGTTTGAATGCAGATTAACTACCAACAATTTCACCGAGGGAGCGCGTCCATAGGTTCATGGTGGGATATCCCCGCCACGGGCTGCCTTTCGCTCGACTTGAGGTTAATCAGCCTCATGAATGAGTGCGCCGATACGATTGCGGTTTTTCGGTCCAGGCTTGCTCGAAGGCTTCTAACGCGGTCATTGGTCATGGACGAATTGGGACTGTGCCACTGCGGTCGACGGTTTTGATT
>SDZE01000083.1 GCA_004173095.1 Bradyrhizobiaceae bacterium | reverse complement strand
GTTCACAACGCCGGGACATGGCGAAAATCCTCTGTCATCCCCGCCTGCGACCATCAGGCCGGGCAGGGGTTCAAAAATCACGTCCATTTCAGGAGCCGCGGACGTATAGGGTTTGCTGCTGCCGCCGTCAAGACGGCAAGCCGCCCGACAAGCGGAAAGCCGCACGACACATCCCGCGCAAGCAGGTCTGTCTGACGATCCGCCGAACCACACGATCACGCCCGGATGGGCTGCGATCGGCCGTCAGCCGGGCGCCGGCAACGCCGTCTGTATAGACGGGGTCGGCAGATGATGCCACAGCGAAGTGGCTGCGAAAGGGCTGCGGTTCCGATCATATAAACGACGTATTCGGGCCGGACACGGGAAGTGGCCCCAGCGCCGCGCAGGCGCGGGCCCGGATCATCCGAATACGAGGGAATACGAGACGTGCGTTGGCCCGGCCCCCGCAGCACCGACGGCAAAATCCGATTCGCGCCGCTCGTAATGGCAGCCGCGCTCGGCGTCGCCGGTCTGCTCGGCGTGGCGCTGCCGGCGCGCGCGCAGGGCAAGGTCGAAGCCAAATATGAGGCCAGCCTGGCCGGCATTCCCGTCGGCCGCGGCACCTGGACCATCGACATCACCGACGATCAATATTCGGCCGCGGCCAGCGGCGGCACCGCCGGGCTCTTGAAGGCGTTTTCCGGCGGCTCCGGCTCCGGCCAGGCGCAGGGCCGGGTGGTCGCGGGCACGCTGGTGCCCACGGGCTATTCCGCCACCACCACCTCGGCGAAGAAATCCGAAGTGATCAAAATGCTGATCGCGCTCGGCTATGTGAAGGACTATTCGATCGAACCGGAGCCGCCGGAGGATCCGGAGCGGATTCCGGTCACCGATGCGCATCGCCGCAATGTGCTGGATCCGATGACCGGCTCGCTGCTGCGGGTCAGCGGCAGCGGCGATCTGCTGACGCCGGATGCCTGCCGCACGGGGACGGCGATCTTCGACGGCCGCATGCGCTATGACATCAAGCTCGATTACAAGCGGATGGAGCAGGTCAAGGCCGAGAAGGGCTATCGCGGCCCGGCGCTGGTCTGCTCGGTCTATTTCACCCCGATCGCCGGCTATGTGCCGGATCGCGCGGCGCTGAAATATCTCGCCGCCCAGCGCAACATCGAAGCCTGGCTGGTGCCCATCGCCGGCACACGGGTGCTGGTGCCGTATCGCGTCTCGATCCCGACCCCGCTCGGCCAGGCGATGCTGGAGGCGACCGAATTCGTGACCTCGGCAGGGCCCTCCAAAGCGGCGGCGAAGGTGAATTGAGCGGCGCCGGCGCTGTGGCGCCGTTAACGTGCCAAAACGTGCAGTTAAGGCCGGTTAAGGCGGTTTTAGGGACACCAATGGCGGCGGTGCCGCGGCGGTTTTGCGGCCTTCGCGCGGCCGGTTGACTCTTCGGCGATTCGGAGTCCGTCGGACTCGCCGTTGTCCACACATCGGCACAGGCCTTGTTGGCCCGTCACAAACTTGATCTAGTGAGAAAATCCGACACGCGCCGCGACATCTTGGGGGTGAGGCGCCATCAGCGGTGTCGAGTCACCGATTCGGGCCGGTTTCGTTCCGGACTCGTTCCGATCCGCGCTTTTTCAGCCTTTGCCTTGACAGAAGGCCAGACGGAAATACTTGAAAAACATGGCCTTTTCTCATCCGTCCAACGGCCGGGCTCCCGGCGCCGGCGTCACCGCCGTGCTCGGCCCCACCAATACCGGCAAAACCCACCTCGCCATCGAGCGCATGCTGGCGCATTCCTCTGGAATCATTGGACTTCCGCTGCGTCTGCTGGCCCGCGAGGTGTACAATAAGATTCTCGCCCGCGTCGGCCCGGAAGCGGTGGCGCTGATCACCGGCGAGGAGAAGATCAAACCGCCCAAACCACGATATTGGGTATCCACCGTGGAGGCGATGCCACGAGATCTTGATGTTTCGTTCCTGGCCGTGGACGAAATCCAGATCGCCTCCGACCTCGAACGCGGTCATGTGTTTACCGATCGCATTCTGAATCGCCGCGGCCGCGACGAAACCCTGCTGCTCGGCGCCGCCACCATGCGCCCGATCGTCGAGAAATTACTCCCTGGAATCAACGTGGTAACCCGTCCGCGGCTGTCCACGCTGGAGTTCGCCGGCGACCGCAAAATCACCCGCCAGCAGCGCCGCACCGCCATTGTCGCCTTTTCCGCCGACGAAGTTTACGCCATCGCCGAACTCATCAAACGCCAGCACGGCGGCGCCGCCGTTGTGCTCGGAAGTCTTTCTCCGCGCACGAGAAATGCCCAGGTCGAGATGTTTCAGAACGGCGAGGTCGATTATCTCGTCGCCACCGACGCCGTCGGCATGGGCCTCAATCTTGACGTCGATCACGTCGCATTCGCCAGCGATCGCAAATATGACGGTTACCAGTTCCGCCGGCTAACGCCTTCGGAATTCTCGCAGATCGCCGGCCGCGCCGGCCGCGCGACGCGCAACGGCACGTTCGGCACCACCGGCCGCTGCGCACCGTTCGAGCCGGAATTGGTCAATCAGCTGCAGAATCATATTTTCGAGCCGGTGAAGGTGCTGCAATGGCGCAATTCGAAGCTGGATTTCAGCTCGATCGCCGCATTGCAGGTGTCCCTCGCCGAAACACCGCGTCATGACTCACTGACACGTGCGCCAATTGCGGAAGACCTCCGCGTGCTAGACCACGCCGCCCGCGATCCCGATGTGCGCGAGATGGCGCAGGGAAAAGACGCCGTCGAGAAATTGTGGGACGCCTGCCAGATTCCCGATTATCGCCGCGTCGCGCCGGCTGCGCATGCGGAACTGGTGGTGACGATCTTCAACTTCCTGATGAAGCGCGGCCGCATCCCCGATGCCTGGTTCGGCGCCCAGATCGCGCAGGCCGATCGCACCGACGGCGATATCGACACGTTATCAGGCCGGATTGCGCAGATTCGGACCTGGACCTTTGTGGCAAATCGCCCCGATTGGCTCGCAGATGCCGAGCATTGGCAAGGAATCTCTCGTGAATTGGAAAATAAACTGTC
This sequence comes from Bradyrhizobiaceae bacterium, assembly GCA_004173095.1. Taxonomy (GTDB): domain Bacteria; phylum Pseudomonadota; class Alphaproteobacteria; order Rhizobiales; family Xanthobacteraceae; genus Tardiphaga. The sequence goes on along the minus strand of SDZE01000083.1, from coordinate 8,178 downwards.
AGATGCGCTTCACGAGAGGCTTACAGAGCGTTTCGTTGATCGTCGTACCAGTGTATTGATGCGCCGCTTGCGGGAAAACACGATGTTGAATACTGAAATTGGTAAGACGGGCGAAGTTGTTGTCGAAGGTCACACGATTGGCCGGCTCGATGGTTTTACATTCTTGCCCGATGCGGCTGAAGCCGGCTCCGATGCGAAGGCCTTGCAGGCCGCTGCGTCGAAAGCGCTGGCCGGAGAGATCGATGCGCGCGCGGAGAAACTCTCCAACGCGCCTGACGATCAACTGGTGCTGACCTCCGACGGCACGCTGCGCTGGACCGGCGACGCTGTCGCAAAGCTGGTGGCTGCCGATGATGTCCTGCATCCGCGACTGCGCATCATCGCCGACGAGCGCCTCACCGGCGCGCCGCGCGATGCCGTGCAGGCCCGTCTCGACCTTTATCTAAAGACGCATATCGAAAAACTGCTTGCGCCGCTGTTCGAGCTTTCGAAAGCCGAGGACGTTACCGGCATCGCTCGCGGTATCGCTTTCCAGCTCAACGAGGCTCTTGGCGTGCTCGAGCGGCAGAAGATCGCCGCCGAGATGAAGGATCTCGATCAGCCGTCGCGTGCCGTGCTGCGCAAATACGGCGTGCGCTTCGGCGCCTATCACATCTATTTCCCGAACCTGCTGAAGCCGGCCGCGCGCTCGCTCGCGGCGTTGCTCTGGGCACTGAAGCAGGACGATGTCGATATGTCCGCGCTTTCCAGCGCGCAGCATCTCGCCGGTTCGGGCCGTACCTCCTTCCCGGTCGATAAGGCGCTGAATCGCGACGCCTATCGGGTACTCGGCTATCGCCATGCTGGCGAACGCGCCGTCCGTGTCGATATTCTCGAACGTCTCGCCGATCTGATCCGCCCTGCTTTGTCCTGGCGCGAGAATTCGCCGGGTGACAAGCCGGCCGGCGCTTATGACGGGCGCGGCTTCACGGTCACCCAGGCGATGACTTCGCTGACCGGCTCGGCCGGCGAAGATTTCGCGACCATCCTGCGTGCTCTTGGCTATCGCATGGAGAAGAAGCCGGCACTGCCGCCGACCCCGCCAAAGCCATTGGCTGCGACCACACCGATTGAAGCCGCAACCGCTGATACCCCGGTCGAAGCACCGACGGATGCACCGGCTGATACGGCTGCTGCTGATACATCTGCGTCTGATGCTTCCGCCGTTGATGCTGCGCAACCAGATGCTGCGCCGGATGCAGCGCCTGGCAGCGAAGCACCCGCGCCCGAGCCGGTGGTCGCACAGGCTGAAGCGGGCGATGTCGCCGAAACGGCCGCCTCGGACCAGGCGGTTGCTTCGTCGTCGGCATCGTTGTTGCCGGACGTGTCGCCGGTCGCGAGCGAGGCCGCTGCTGAGACAACTTCGGAAACGGCGGCTGACACTGCAGCCGAGGCCGAGGCACCGAAGGTTGAAGTGGTGTCGTCCGAGACGCCGACAGACGTAACCGCATCGGCCGATGCCAAGGCGCCGGCCGCTGAAGCCGCTGCCCCTGCCGAGCCTGAGATGGTCGATGTCTGGCGTCCGGGTGGCCGTTCCGACGAACGCCGGCCGCCGCGTCACGATCGCAACCGCAATCATCATCGTCGCGACAACGCCGCTGCACAGGGCGCGGCTCCGGCTGCTCCCGCGGACGGCGCGACCACCGAAGGCGGCCGTGGCAATCGCCCGGACCGCAATGGCGGTCGTCGCGACCGCGACGGTGACCGCGGCAACAAGGATGTCCGCCGGCCGCGCAGCGATGCGCCGGCAGGTGGCGCGCCGAATCGCGAAGCCCGTGGCGATCGCAACGACAAGGGCGGCGGGCGTCCACCGCGCGATCAGCGCTTCGGTGGCGGCAAGGGCAAGTTCGGCGACAAGGGCCGGGAAGGTGGCCGCGATCGCGATCGTGGCGGCGCCACGCGTCCATTCGCCTCGAGTGCCGCACCGCGCGAACGAAGCGGTTCGATCGATCCGAACTCGCCCTTCGCCAAGCTCGCTGCGCTCAAGGAGCAGTTGGGCAACAAGGAGTAGAGCGCCGCGTGTTCGCGTTTGGGTGCCGGATTGGACCGACAACGTCTCGATAAATGGCTGTGGCATGCGCGGGTGGTCAAAGCCCGCACCAGTGCCGCTGCGCTGGTCGAGGGGGGCAAGGTCCGCCTCAACGGCGAGCGGCAGAAATCGCCGGGTCACGGCATCAAGATCGGTGATGTGATTACCGTCACGCTCGATCACGCGGTCCGGGTCATGAAGGTCGAGGCGTTTTCCGAACGCCGCGGGGATGCCACCGCTGCCCGCGTGCTCTATACGGATTTGCAACAACCACCGGCGTAACTATCTAGTGCGGTATTGCCGGATCGGTGTCGGTTCGTAGCAAAACCTTTCGTATGGCGGAAACGCACTGGACTTACCCTCCCTCATGTCTTGCGGCAGGTGGACGGGTGCGCTACGCAACCGTCAAATCTCGATCGTTCCGGAGCCTTGGATGACTTACGTCGTCACCGACAACTGCATCAAATGCAAGTACACCGACTGCGTCGAGGTGTGTCCCGTGGATTGTTTCTACGAGGGCGAGAACATGCTCGTCATTCACCCCGACGAATGCATTGATTGCGGCGTATGCGAACCTGAATGCCCAGCCGACGCCATCAAGCCTGACACCGAAGGCGGGATGGAAAAGTGGCTGCAGGTCAATCTGGAACACGCCAAGAAGTGGCCGAATATCACTCAGAAAATTCCGGAGCTCCCCGAGGCTAAGGAATTCGATGGCCAAGACGGTAAGTTCGAAAAGTTCTTTTCGGCCGCACCCGGCAAAGGTGACTAAGACACTTCGTTGACGTCCGACAACACTGCAGACTGTCGCGACCTGAAATTTACCCTGACGTTGAATATGCCCCAGACGTGGCCGCAAGCTGGCCGCGAGAGGGCATAAATCATTGATTTTTGCGGTAAATGTGCTATTATAAGCACATTAAGAAGCTGGACCGTGTGGTGCCGCTCGTTTTGGCCCTGCCGGGTTCCCGTTTAACAAAAATCAAACAGGGGCGTGGCGGTTTCCACGCGCAGGCCGTGTCACAGAAAACGCGTAAAAAGAGTATTTCTAAGGCTTCGAAGAAAACTGCTGCGGTACGCTCGACGACCAGCAAAGTTGGCGTGGGCAAACCCAGCGTGAGCAAAGGCCATGCACGGCCCCCTGTCAAGGACACACGGACGACCCGTACCACAGCCAAAGCCGCTCCGGCCAAAGCTGTTCCGCTCAAGGCTGCTGCGGCCAAGGCTTCTCACGCCAAGGCTCCCCAAGCCAAGGCGCCAGCCAAGACCGTGACGGCCAAACATCCGGTAACAAAGCCGGGCACCAAAGCTCCGGCAACCAAGGCTCCTGTGACCAAGGCGCCAGTTGTCAAAGCTCCGGTCGTCAAGGCTCCGGACAATAAAGCTGCAAACCTCAGGGCTCTTGACCCCAAGGCTGTGGCGCCCAAGTCCGTCCAGAACAAAAGAAGTGAAATGCCCAATAAGACTGCCAAGCCGTCGACTGAAAAGCCTTCGACTGAAACTTCCAAGACTCCTAAGGATGCCGCTACGAAGGCCGCCGCTCCGAAAGCTGCTGCGTCCAAGGATGCTGGTGCAAAACCTTCCGTGAAGGCTGCTGCCGCGAAGTTGGTGGCTGAACGGGCTGCTTCCGAAAAGGCTGCTGCGGATAAATCGCATTCGGCGAAGTCCGATGCGCCGAAGACCACGGCGTCCGCGATGAAGGCGGCTGCCGCCAAGGAAAACGCCAAAGCTGCTGCGGCTGAAAAGCCGGTTGCCGCCAAGGCGCCGGCGCCGGCCCCGCGTGCTGAAGAGCCGAAGAAAATCGCGACCCAGCGCCAGGGCTTCAAGACCAATGAATACGTGGTCTATCCGGCCCATGGCGTCGGTCAGATCCTGGCCATTGAGGATCAGGAGATTGCTGGCGTTAAGCTGGAATTGTTCGTCATCAACTTCCTGAAGGACAAGATGACGCTGCGCGTTCCGACCGCGAAGGTCGCGAATGTCGGCATGCGCAAACTGTCCGAGCCGACGCTTGTCAAGAAGGCGCTGGAGACCCTGAAGGGCCGTGCCCGCATCAAGCGGACCATGTGGTCGCGCCGTGCGCAGGAATACGAAGCGAAGATCAATTCAGGCGACATCGTCGCGATTGCCGAGGTGGTCCGCGATCTGTTCCGTTCGGACTCGCAGCCCGAGCAGTCCTATAGCGAACGTCAGCTTTATGAAGCGGCGCTTGATCGTCTGTCGCGCGAAATCGCCGTGGTTCAGCACGTTACCGAGACCGAAGCGGTCAAGGAGATCGAAGGCCAGCTCGCCAAGAGTCCGCGTCGCGGCGCCAAGGCTGAGGATGCCGAGGCCGGTGCGGACGAAGCGGATGATTCCGACGATGACGTCTCCGCCGAGGACGAAGCTGCTTAAGTAGCGGCGCCACGGCAGCGACTACACCCATACGTTCAAGCCCGGCCTCAGAGCCGGGCTTTTTTGTCGGGTTGCCTGGTTTCAATCGACCACGATCTTTACGCGGTCGCGCGCCTTCACTTGCGCATTGGCGTCGAGCCCGTTCATCACGCGAAAGCGCTCCAACGGGCGATCGACGCCGCTCATGCGGTGCGAGAGCGATTCCACCGTGTCTCCGGGTTGGACGTTGATGACCTTGAGGCGCAGCGGGCGCGCGGCCTGGATCTCGGCCAGCGTCAGGCGGCGGAAGGAATTGACGGTCTCGCGGGCATTGCGTTCGCTCTCGCTGGTCTTCTGCTTGGCAGCGAAGATGAAGCGATAGACATCGCTGCCGAAGCGAAGCGCATAGACGCGGAACTGCCACTGGTCGCCGCGCGCGAGTGCCGTCGCGGCGGGAAAGCCGTTGATGGTGACCTCTTCGGTGGTGGCCTTATCGACATTTTCCATCCAGCCGGAATTCAGATAGTCGCCGAGCGATTGCTCGGACGGGACGCGCACCACATCGAAGCGCATCGCCTGATTGCCGCCCTCGCGCACGCCGATCACCGCCTGTGCGGTGTTGTCGAGCGAGAACCCATCGGGCGCCTGGAACGTGAAGCCGAGTTTCGGATGCAGGAAGCGGCGCCCGCGGACGAAGCCTTCGCTCGGATCCTCGCCGTAGACGATGCCATCAATGGCGGCGAGATAAGTTTCGCGATCGCGTTCGCCGCTTCCGCCGGAGGGCGTCGCATATTGCCGTGCATTGGCCTGTGCGTTCTGAACGCGCTCGGGGGTCGCCGGATGCGACGACAGAAAATCCTGCGTCCGCGGATCGAGCGGTGTGCGGGTCGCTTTCAGGGCGGCGTTGCGCTCCATAGCGGCCAGGAAGCGCGAGGCGCCGAACGGATCGAAATGCGCACGCGCGGAAATGCCGACGCCGATGCCATCGGCTTCGAACTCCTGCGCGCGCGAGAAACTGGCCATGGTCAGCTTCGATTTGGCCAGCGCCAGCGCGGTGAGGTCGGGATCGTTGGTCCCCATGTCGGACACCACACGGGTGACCACTGCCGCCTGACGCGCCTGTTCTTCACGGATCGAGGCGTGCTTGGCGAGCACATGCGCCATCTCATGCGACAGCACCGAGGCAAGCTCGGAAGTGTCGCTGGCGAGCGCGACGAGACCGCGCGTGACATAGAGCTGGCCGGTGGGCAGCGCGAATGCGTTGACCGCACCGGAGTTCAGGATCGTGACCTTGTAAGCGAGGTCAGGCCGTTCCGAGACGGCGACCAGCCGCTCGACTGTCCTGGAAATCAGCGCTTCGAGCCGAGGGTCATCGTAGGAGCCGCCATAGGAGGCCAGGATACGCTCATGTTCCTTTTCGGCGGCCGGCGTCTGCACCACGGCAGGCTTGGGTGGCTTGGCCGGGACCTGTGGCTTCACGGCGGTCGCGGCCACCTCGAACCGACTGGCGTCGCCGCAGCCGGACAGCGCCAGGGCCGTGCATAGCACGACCGGCGCAGCCCAAAGGCGGCGGCTCACGCTGGTCTGGCGTCCCACATCCGTCACGTTACGTCCTGCCTGGCGGTCCTATCGGTCCCCGACCACCTCGATCTGCCCCACATGGCGCGCCTCGATCCGCGGCCCGCCACGGCTCTCGACCCAACCACGCACACGAATCCGCCGTCCTTCCAGGGTCTTGAGCACGATCCCCGCTTCAGCGAAAACGGATATCATGCGTTTTGAAATAGACACGGCAAAGTCCCGTGTCCAGCGACGGCCGAAATTGAGATAGGCCGTGCTGCCAGCTTCCCGTACGGATAGGACGCGCCCTTCGATCACCACGAATTGCCCCACTTGCGCCTGAATGTCCCCCGGAATTGCGGCGTTTTTGATGACACCATCGCGCGACCAGACTCCCATTCTCGCGCGCCGGGCGGCGTCTTCCGCGGCGGCAAGTTCCGTTGCACACGGGCGATGCGCCAAGCTTCCCGACGCAAGTGCCGTGCCATCGGCCAACAGTTGCAGCTGAATTGGGACGCTCATGGCATCGAAGGCAACGAAGGCCGTCTGGCGGCCATAGCGGTCCGGCGCGTCGCTGTCGCCGAGCAGAACGACATCACGGCCAACCACACGTAACGCGAGGCCAGCGCTGGCTTCGCCAGGTGCCGGTTCGATGCCGGCCAGACGAATCTCCGCGCCGTCGGCCATCCGCAGAGTTCTAATATCGATCACCTCCGCAACGCGTCCCGCACCCTGTTCGGGGAAGCGGCAAGCTGTTGCATGGGCAGCGGCGATCGACCCGACCGAGTGCCCGACGATGAGCGCGCACGTTGTGATCCATCGTCCCCCGCGCTTCGTTCTCGCAACACGCATGGGCTACCCCAATCGCTACGCGCAACTCTATGTCGGGATGGTCATCGACGTCTATTCCGCTTTGCGGAAACAGCGGTTCTTTCACGCGTTTCACGCCTTGGGGCATGCATTGCTTCGCCTTGCCGGTCGAGTTCCCTTGCGGCATGATCGCCACAAAACAGGATCCGCGCACCATGCGCGTTGAGGGAGGACTACGTGAAGACCAAGACACTACTTTCTGCCGGCCTGCTCGCATCGACCATGCTCCTGACCGCGACATCGGCGACGATGGCGCAGGACAAGCCGCTCAAGCTCGGTGCGATCCTCGATATGTCGGGCCTCTATGCCGATATCACCGGTCCCGGCAGCGAGACGGCAGCGAAGATGGCGGCGGAGGATTTCGGCGGCGCGGTGCTCGGCCGCAAGATCGAGATCGTCGTGGGCGATCACCTCAACAAGGCGGATCTGGCAGCCAACATCGCGCGCGACATGCTCGACAATCAGGGCGTCGAGGCCATCGTCGATGTGGCCGCATCGGCAACGGCGCTGGCGGCCGGCGAAATCGCCAAGGCGCGCAACAAGATCATCATGTATAGCGGCCCCGGCGCGATCCGCCTCTCCAACGAGGCATGCGGCCCCTACACCGTGCATTACGCCTACGACACTTATGCGCAGGCCAATGTGACCGGCCTTGCCACGGTGAAGCAGGGGCTCGACACCTGGTTCTTCCTCACCGCCGATTATGCGTTCGGTCAGGACCTCGAGCGCGACACCTCGAATGTGATCAAGAAGGCCGGCGGCAAGGTGCTGGGTAATGTCCGGCATCCGATCAACACGGCGGACTTCTCGTCCTTCCTGCTGCAGGCGCAGTCATCCGGCGCCAAGGTCGTCGGCCTCGCCAATGCAGGCGGCGACACCATCAATGCCATCAAGCAGGCGGCCGAGTTCGGCCTCACCAAGAGCGGCGGCCAGAAGATGTCGCCGCTCCTGGCCTTCCTGTCGGATATCGACAGTGTCGGTCTCGAAACGGCGCAGGGCCTGATCCTGGCGGAGGCGTTTTACTGGGATCTCAACGATGACACCCGGGCCTTCTCCAAGCGGTTCCAGGAGCGCAACAGAGGCCGCGCGCCGACCTCGGCGCAGGCCGGCGTCTATTCGTCGGTCGGTCACTATCTGAAAGCGGTCAAGGCCGCCGGTACGACGGAGCCGGGTGCGGTGATGGCGAAGATGAAGGAATTGCCGATCAACGACATGTTCGCCAAGAATGGCAAGATCCGGGAGGACGGTCGCATGGTGCATGACATGTATCTGTTCGAGGTGAAGAAGCCGTCGGAATCGAAAGCTCG
>SDZE01000424.1 GCA_004173095.1 Bradyrhizobiaceae bacterium | reverse complement strand
CCAGCGCCCTTGGCATATCGGCACGCTGTATCAGCACGACCGCAAGCTGCCGCCCGAATTGCTCCGGCATCTGCTCGCCATGCACGGGGATGGTGTAATCGGTGGCATCCGACACCGCATAGGGCTCGTTGTCGCCGACCACCAGATCACCCTCGGCGCGCAGATGCCGGAGCAATTCGGGCGGCAGCTTGCGGTCGTGCTGATACAGCGTGCCGATATGCCAAGGGCGCTGGATACCTGCATAGACCGGGGTAAAACTATGCAGCGACACCAGCATCGTCGGCCGGCCGGCTTTGAGCCGCGCATCGATGATAGCGTCGATCCGGCGGTGATAGGGATCGAAAAACAGTGCGCGCCGGCGTGCCCGGTCGGCTTGCGTCAGGCCGTCATTACCGGGGACGGTCGTCGCCTCGCTCATCAGCGGGATCGAGCTGACGGCGTCCGGCGGCCGATTGCAGTCGATCACCAGGCGCGAATAGCGCTGCGCGATCAGGTGTGCGTTCAACGCGTGCGACATGCGCTCGGCAACGCCGGCAATCCCGATGTCCCAGGCGATATGGCGAGAGAGCTCGGCTGCCGGCAGGCCGAGATCGCCGAGCATGCGCGGGATCGCGCGGCCGAAATGGTCGCTGGTGAACAGGAAGGGCGAGGCCCCGTCGCCGTTCAGTTCGAGAACGGGATCGATCTCGTCGGGCGAAAGGCTTAGTTCTGGGTCGGAAGCGTGGTCCAACGGCATGTCTCTCGGTCGCCGGCATGGCTGCACCGGCTCGATTCATGACATATCATAGCGCGGATGCGAGGCAATCCGATGCACGGCTCGGCTCATGATGGCGACGCCGACTCGGCGGACCGAGGTACGGGTCGCGTCATACGGGATGAGAGTTGGCGATGGCAGATCTTATATTCGTTTATGGAACCCTGATGCGTGGCTTCGATCATCCGATGTCGAAACTGCTCGTTTCGGGTGCAGATTTCGTCGGCGCCGCCGCCTGCCGCGGCCGTCTGTATATGGTCGCGCATTATCCGGGCCTGCTGCTATCGACCGATGAGGACGACATCGTCCATGGCGAGCTGTTCCGCATGCATGAGCCCGACGCGATGCTTGCGGTGCTCGACGATTACGAGGGCATCGGGCCGGAGCACGAGCAGCCCGCGCTGTATCTGCGCGAGATGCTGGCGGTGACGCTGGGCGACGGCAGCGTCAGCGCAGCCTGGACCTATATCTACAACCGTCCCGTCGTCGACGCGACGCGCATCGTCTCCGGCCGCTTCCTCGCGCCCTAGGCGGATGCCTTGCGGCTCGCGACTTCAAGGCCGAACAGCGCGAGGGCCAGCAGCGATGCACCGATGCCGATCAGCGCGATCATCGTGGTGCCGCCCGCGGCCACGGCAAATCCGCTGAAGCCGGAGCCGATCGCGCCGCCGAAAAAGGCGCAGGCGAGAAACAGTGCATTGAGACGGCTGCGAACATCACCCGCGAGCGCATAGATCGCGCGCTGCCCCGCCACCACATTGCCCTGGGTGCCGGCGTCGATCAGGATGCCGGCAAAGACGAACAGCGTCACCGCCGTCGCGCCACCCGTGTGGCCGCCGATCCAGGTCAGCACGAAGCTCGCCAGCACCAGCAGCATGGCGGTCACCGTGACCAGGTCGCCGCGGCCGCGATCGGCCAGTCTGCCAGCCAGCGGCGCCACCATCGCGCCGCCGGCGCCCGACAGCAGAAAGGCCGACATCGCGAGGTGGCCGAACGAAAACGGCGGCTGATCCAGCACCAGCGGCATCGCCGTCCAGAACAGGCTGAACGATCCATAGAGCAGGCATTGATAGGCCGAGCGCTGCTGCAGCACGCGCGTGGTCAGCATCAGCTTCCATAGCGAGCGGATCAAGGTCGGATAGGTCAGGCTGTGTTCGGGCGTGCGGCGCGGCAGCGCGATCATCATCAGCACCAGCACGCCGCTCATCAGCACCGCGGACATCACGAACACCGCACGCCATCCGAACGAGCCGGCCACCATGGTCGCCAGAGGGCGCGACAGCAGGATGCCGAACAGCAGCCCGCTCATGACGGTGCCGACGATCTGCCCGCGTCGGCGCTCGGGTGCGAGATGCGCGACCACCGGCAGGATCATCTGCGTGCCCACTGCCGTGAGGCCGACCAGCAGCGTGGAAGCAATGAACACCGTCGCCGTCGGCGCGACAGCGGCGATCAGCAGGCTCACGATCAGTGCACCGAGCGTGATCAGGATCAGCGTCTTGTTCTCGACGAGATCGCCGAGCGGTGCCAGGAACAGCAGGCCGATGACATAGCCGAACATCACCATTGTGAGCATGATGCCGGCATTCGACAGATCGAGGCCGAAGCTCTCGCTGATCGGCCCGACCAGCGGCTGCGCGTAATAGATATTGGCGACGGTGATGCCGCAGGCGATGGCAAAGGCGAGGATCAGCCAGCCGCCGGGACCCTGGTCGCGGGCGGAGTCTTCGACAGGAGCG
>SDZE01000142.1 GCA_004173095.1 Bradyrhizobiaceae bacterium | reverse complement strand
GACGTCACGTGGGGCGCCCCCACCCCGGCCCTCCCCCGCAAGGGCGGGAGAGGGGGAAGATGCGCCTGCTGGCTCGACGTCTCGACGGTCGAGCCACGGGACCGTCCGCTGAGTTGACCTGAATCAATCGTCACTCGCTCGCCATGGCCTAATCATGATGCCGCAAGCACTATGATCGGGATCTCCATGAGCTGTTGTGGCACGGGCGCAGAACTGGCGATGCTGGCGGCGACCGATCCGCGCGAGATCCTGCTCGCCAGCCGCCCGATTGCCGGCAATCTCAGGCAGACCGATCTGTCGGTGCCGGAGGTCCATTGCGGCGCCTGCATCTATACTGTCGAGAAGGCGATGGGCGCGCTCGCAGGTGTAGCTTCGGCGCGGGTCAATCTCTCCACCCGGCGCGTCACCATCAAATGGCGGGCCGATCTCGACACGCCGCCCGATTTCATCGGCACGTTGCGTGACGTCGGCTATGACGCACATCTGTTCGAGGTCGATGGCGATGCCGGCGACAAGACGCTGGCCACACTGATCCGTGCGCTTGCTGTCTCCGGGTTTGCGGCCGGCAATATCATGTTGTTGTCCGTCTCGATCTGGTCCGGCGCCGATCCGGCGACGCGCGATCTGTTTCACGGTCTGTCCGCATTGATCGCACTGCCGACCTTGCTCTATTCCGGCCAAGTCTTCTTCCGCTCGGCGTGGCAGGCGCTGCGCCACCGCCGCACCAATATGGACGTGCCGATCTCGCTCGGCGTTTTGCTTGCGTTCGGAATGAGCCTGTATGAGACGGCGATCCATGGGCCGCACGCTTATTTCGATGCGTCGGTGTCGCTGCTGTTCTTTCTGCTGATCGGCCGCACCCTCGATCACATGATGCGGGAACGTGCGCGCGTGGCCGTGAAGGGGCTGGCACGGCTGGCCGCGCGCGGCGCGTTGGTGCAACAGGCCGATGGCGCGCAGACCTATCTTCCGGTGGCCGAGATCAGGCCCGGCATGACCATTCTGCTGGCGGCAGGCGAGCGTGTGCCGGTGGATGCTCTGGTGACGCATGGTCGTTCGGCCCTCGATGTGGCGCTCGTCACCGGCGAAAGCGTGCCGCAATCGGCGCAACCGGGCGACGCGTTGCGCGCCGGCACGCTCAATCTCACCGGGCCGCTGACGATCACGGCGATCGCCGCTGCGCAGGACTCGTTTCTCGCGGAGATGCTGCGGATGATGGAAGCGGCGGAGCAGGGCCGCTCGCACTATCGCCGCATCGCCGATCGCGCCTCGGCGCTTTATGCGCCCGTCGTCCATCTCACGGCCGCCCTCACGCTTGTCGGCTGGATGTTTGTCGAAGGCGATTGGCATCATGCGGTGACCATTGCGGTGGCGGTGCTGATCATCACCTGTCCCTGCGCGCTCGGTCTTGCGGTGCCGATGGTGCAGGTGGTCGCGGCACGGCAATTGTTCGAGGCCGGCATCATGATCAAGGATGGTGGCGCGCTGGAGCGCCTCGCCGAGGTCGATACGATCGTGTTCGACAAGACCGGCACGCTCACCGAGGGCAATCCGCGCCTGGTCGATGAGGACACGCGAGATCCCGCAATGCTGGCGTTGGCCGGCAGTCTTGCGGCCCATTCGCGGCATCCGTTCTCGCGTGCATTGGCATCGGCGGTCGAAGCTGCGCCGTCGCGCGTCGTTTTCGATGCGATCTCCGAGATCCCCGGATGCGGCATCGAAGCGTCGATGGATGACAGCGTGCTGCGGCTCGGCCGTCCCGAATGGGCGCTGCCACCCGCCATCGATTACGACAGCGATGCATCGTCTGTGGTCCTGTCGCGCGATGGCCAGCATCTGGCCGACTTTCGTTTCAGGGACAGCCTGCGCGCCGGCGCTGCCGATACGATCGCCGGATTGAAGCGCGACCATTTCGCTATCGAAATCGTTTCCGGCGACCGCGAAGCGCCGGTTCGCGCGCTCGCGGATTCGCTCGGTGTCAGCGCCTTCGCAGGCGTGCTGCCAGGCGGCAAGGCCGCGCATGTCGCCGATCTCGCCACGGCCGGCAAGAAGGTGCTGATGGTCGGCGATGGCCTCAACGATACGCCGGCACTGATGGCCGCCCATGCCTCGATGGCGCCGGCCTCCGCCGCCGACATCGGCCGCAATGCAGCTGATCTCGTTTTTCTGCGCGATAATCTCTCGGCCGTGCCGCTGGCCCTCGCCGTCGCGCGCGAGGCGCGGACACTGGTGCGGCAGAATCTCGCGCTGGCCGTCGGTTACAACCTCATCGCCGTGCCGATCGCGATTCTCGGCCATGTAACGCCGCTGGTCGCAGCGGTCGCGATGTCCGGATCATCTATCGTCGTGGTCGCCAATGCGCTGCGACTACGGCGAATGCTGGCGCGGTGACGCTGCAGGACGGCGCATGATTTCCGCTGGTTCGACCTCATCAGCACTCATCGTGGGCCAACGAAAAAGGGCCCGGCTTTCGGCCGGACCCTTCTGTTCGTGATGCCACGAGCTCTTACGGCTGAACGGCTTCGGCGTCGCGGCTGGCGAACTGCCGGTTGATCGAAATCGCGAGCAGGGTGCAAACCGCGCCCGAGAGCAGATAGACGCCCGATGATGGCAGCCCGAAATGGCTCGACATCAGCAGTGCCGCCAGCGGCGCAAAGCCGGCGCCGAACAGCCAGGCGAGGTCGGTGGTCAGGGCCGAGGCCGTGTAGCGATAGCGCTTGCGGAAGCTGGATGCGACGGAGCCCGAGGACTGCCCGAGCGACAGGCCGAGCAAGGCGAAGCCAAGGATCATAAAGGCCAATTCGCCGGCAAGCCCGCCATCCAGCATCTGCGGAGCGAAGCCGCTGAACACCGCGATTGCAATCGCCGAGCCTGCGAGCAGCGTGCGGCGACCGACTTTGTCGGCGATATAGCCCGAGATCAGCATGGCGATGATACCGACCACGGCGCCGACGCATTCGATCACCAGGAAGCGGCCGGGCGTTTCGCGGGTGAACAGGAACACCCAGGAAAGCGGGAACACCGTGACCATGTGGAACAGGGCGAATGATGCGAGCGGCGCGAACGCGCCGACGACGATGGTGCGCCCCTGCTGCGAAAGGGTTTCCGTCACCGAGGATGGCTCGAGTTCGCGAGATTCGAACAGCTCGGTATAGCCCGGCGTCACCACCATGCGGAGCCGCGCGAACAGGGCCACGACGTTGATGGCGAACGCGACGAAGAACGGATAGCGCCAGCCCCAGTCGAGGAAGTCTTCAGCCGACAGCGTATCGACGAAGAAAGCGAACAGCGCTGAGGCGACGATCAGGCCGATCGGCGCGCCCAGCTGCGGGATCATCGCATACCAGCCGCGACGGCCTTCCGGTGCATTCAGTGCCAGCAGCGAGGCCAGACCATCCCAGGTCCCGCCCCAGGACAGGCCCTGGCCGATCCGCGCCGCGGCGAGCAGCCACGCAGATGCAATGCCGATCGTCTCATAGCCGGGCAGGAACGCGATGGCGACGGTGGATACGCCGAGCAGGAACAGCGCGATGGTCATCTTCGCGCCCTTGCCCTGGCGCCGATCGATCTCGGTGAAGATGATGGTACCGATCGGACGGGCGATGAAGGCGAGGGCGAAGATCGCAAACGAATACAGTGTGCCCGTCAGCGGATCATGGGTCGGGAACACCAGCTTCGGGAAAACCAGAACCGAAGCGATCGCATAGACGAAGAAGTCGAAGAATTCCGACGTCCGGCCAATGATCACGCCGATGGCGATCTCACCTGGATTCACCTTGCCGTGGTCGTCCGCGTGCAAGCGACGCGCGTCCTGTTCCATCGTCGATGACGCCTGCGCCATAATCTTCAATCCATTTGAATCGTAGGGTTGCGTATACTTCATCCGGCGCGAAGATGCATGCCGGCACGTTGACGATTTGTCGTGAAGTGCGGTTTCGAACCATTGGACAAATTGTCCAATGTTGCCATGCAGCAAATGGGCCTAACCGTGCCCGCCAAACGGATTTCATCGAATGGGTAACATCTTGAGCCGCCTCCGCATCTTCCTTCTGCTGCCGCTGGTTGCCCTGTTGAGCGGCTGCAATTTCGTGGTCATGAACCCCGCAGGCGATGTCGCCGTACAGCAGCGCGATCTTGTGGTCGTGTCAGTGGTGCTGATGCTGATCATCATCATCCCGGTGATGGCGCTCACGGTGTTCTTTGCCTGGAAATACCGCCAGGCCAATACCGAAGCGAAGTATGAGCCGGATTGGGATCACTCGACCCATCTTGAGCTTGTCATCTGGGCAATGCCGCTGCTGATCATCATCTGCCTCGGCGCTGTTACCTGGAGCAGCACGCATCTTCTTGATCCGTATCGCCGTCTCGATCGCATCGCGCCGGGCAAGGCTGCGACGCTGAATGATCCATTGGTCGTCGAGGTCGTCGCGCTCGACTGGAAGTGGCTCTTCATCTATCCGGAATTCGGTGTGGCTGCGGTCAACGAACTCGCCGCGCCGGTGGATCGCCAGATCCGCTTCAAGATCACCGGCACGTCGGTCATGAACTCGTTCTATATCCCTGCGCTGGCCGGCCAGATCTATGCGATGCCGGGGATGGAAACCAAGCTTCATGCCGTCATCAACAAGCCTGGCAGATATGAAGGCTTCTCGGCCAATTACTCGGGCGCCGGCTTCTCCAACATGCGTTTCGCGTTCCATGGCATGGATCAGGCCGGTTTCGACGCCTGGATCGCCAAGGCCAAGGCCAGCCCCGACGGTCTGAACCGCGATGTCTATCTCGAGCTTGAAAAGCCGAGCGAGAAGGTGCCGGCGAAGCTTTACAACACCGTCGATGCCGACCTCTACAAGCTGATCCTCAATCAGTGCGCTCAGCCCGGCAAGATGTGCATGAGCGAAATGATGGCGATCGATTCGAAGGGCGGCATGGGCATCGCAAGTGCCCGCAACATTCTGCCGCTGAAGTACAATATCTCGCAGCTCGACGGCTCTGCGGCCGTGAAGAACTATGTCGCCAGCGTTTGCACGGTGGCCGATGCCGTCCGCGAAGCGGCCGATCGGACAACGACGCCGGGGGATCCGACGCCGATGAGCGGCGCAGGCCTGCCGCGCCGACGCAACACGTCCGAGCCTTTCCAGTTTACGCCTGTGCCGTCGCCCGCTGAGCGACGCGCCTCCAACACTTAATGCGGATCGAGTCTCATGTCTGCTGCAACCGGAATTGCTGAAAATACGGGGTTGGCCAAGCTGTTGTTCGGCCGCCTCACCTTTGAATCGCTGCCGTTACACGAGCCGATCGTCGTTGCGACCTTCTGTGCCGTGGCGCTCGGCGGCATGGCTCTGATGGCTGGCCTCACCTACTTCAAGCTGTGGGGCTACCTCTGGAAGGAGTGGTTCACCAGCGTGGATCACAAGAAGATCGGTATCATGTATATGATCCTCGGTCTCGTGATGTTCCTGCGTGGTTTCGCCGACGCCGTCATGATGCGTCTGCAGCAGGCGCTGGCGTTCGGCGGTTCGGAAGGCTACCTGAACGCGCATCACTACGATCAGGTGTTCACCGCCCACGGCGTGATCATGATCTTCTTCGTGGCGATGCCGTTCGTGACCGGCCTGATGAACTATATCGTGCCGTTGCAGATCGGTGCGCGCGACGTCTCGTTTCCGTTCCTGAACAATTTCAGCTTCTGGATGACCACCGGCGGCGCCATCCTGGTGATGATTTCGCTGTTCGTCGGTGAATTCGCCAAGACCGGCTGGCTGGCTTATCCGCCATTGTCGAATATCGGCTACAGTCCC
The DNA here is from genome assembly GCA_004173095.1 of Bradyrhizobiaceae bacterium. Classification (GTDB taxonomy): domain Bacteria; phylum Pseudomonadota; class Alphaproteobacteria; order Rhizobiales; family Xanthobacteraceae; genus Tardiphaga. Next base: position 5,452 of record SDZE01000142.1, on the reverse strand, counting down.
GATGTCGGCGTCGATTACTACATATGGGCGCTGCAGGTCGCAGGCGTCGGCACGACTTTATCGGGCATCAATCTAATCGCGACCATCGTCAAGATGCGTTGCCCGGGCATGACCTTGATGAAGATGCCGGTGTTCACCTGGACATCGCTGTGCACCAACGTCCTGATCGTCGCGTCCTTCCCGGTGTTGACAGCGTGTCTGACGCTGCTGTCGCTCGATCGTTACGTGGGGACCAACTTCTTCACGAACGATCTCGGCGGCAACCCGATGATGTATGTGAACCTGATCTGGATCTGGGGCCACCCGGAGGTCTACATCCTGATTCTGCCGCTGTTCGGCGTGTTCTCCGAAGTGACGTCGACCTTCTCCGGCAAGAAGCTGTTCGGCTACACCTCGATGGTTTACGCCACCATCGTCATCACCATCCTGTCGTATCTCGTCTGGTTGCATCACTTCTTCACCATGGGCTCGGGCGCGAGTGTCAACTCGTTCTTCGGCATCACCACGATGATCATCTCGATCCCGACCGGTGCGAAGATATTCAACTGGCTGTTCACGATGTATCGCGGCCGCATCCGCTTCGATCTGCCGATGATGTGGACGATCGCTTTTATGCTGACCTTCACGATCGGCGGCATGACCGGCGTCATGCTGGCGATTCCGCCGGCCGACTTCGTGCTGCACAACTCGCTGTTTCTGATCGCTCACTTCCACAACGTCATCATCGGCGGCGTCGTGTTCGGTGTCTTCGCAGCCATCAATTTCTGGTTCCCGAAGGCGTTCGGTTTCAAGCTCGATGAATTCTGGGGCAAGGTCTCGTTCTGGTTCTGGGTCCCCGGCTTCTGGGTTGCTTTCACGCCGCTCTATGTGCTCGGCCTGATGGGCGTCACCCGCCGCATGCGCGTGTTCGACGATCCGTCGCTGCAGATCTGGTTCGTCATTGCCGGCATCGGCGCTGCGATGATCGCCGCCGGCACCGGTGCGCTGCTGGTGCAGATCGCCGTCAGCGTCTGGAGACGCAAGGAACTGGCCGACCTGACCGGCGATCCTTGGAACGGCCGTACCCTGGAATGGGCGACCTCGTCGCCGCCGCCGGACTATAATTTCGCATTCACTCCGGTGGTTCACGACAACGACGCCTGGTACGACATGAAGAACCGCAGCTACCAGCGTCCGCATCAGGGCTTCCGGCCGATCCATATGCCGAAGAATACCGGCGCAGGCATCATCCTGTCGGGCTTGGCCACCGCGCTCGGCTTCGCTCTGATCTGGTACATGTGGGCTTTCGCAGCGCTATGCTTCGTCGCCCTGATTGCCGGCGCGATCTATCACACGTTCAACTACAAGCGCGATTTCCATATCCCGGTTGACCAGGTCATCGCGACGGAAACCAAGCGCAGCGAACTGCTCGCAGCACAGGCCGCATCATGAGTGCATCGACCCAAACCATGAACGACGACGTTCCGGTCTTCTACGTCGCGGACGAGCACGATCATCCGCCTGGCCAGAGCACTATGCTGGGCTTCTGGCTATATCTGATGAGCGACTGCCTGATTTTCGCGATGCTGTTCGCGACTTTCGGTGTGCTCGGCACCAGTTATGCCGCGGGCCCCGGCCCGAAGGATCTGTTCGACCTCAAGCTGGTCGCGCTCAACACCGCGATGCTGCTGTTCTCGTCGATTACCTACGGCTTCGCCATGCTGGAGATGATGAAGGGCAAGAAGAACGCGACGTTGATGTGGCTGGCGATCACCGGCCTGTTCGGCTTCGCCTTCCTGTGCATCGAACTTTATGAGTTCCATCACATGATCCATGAAGGCGCGGGCTGGTGGCGCAGCGCGTTCCTGTCGTCCTTCTTCGCGTTGGTCGGCACCCACGGCCTGCACGTGACCTTCGGCATCCTCTGGCTGGTGGTGCTGATGGTCCAGGTGCAGAAGTTCGGTTTGATCGAGGCCAATCAGCGCCGGCTGATGTGCCTCAGCATGTTCTGGCACTTTCTCGACGTCGTCTGGATCGGCGTCTTCACCTTCGTCTATCTGATGGGAGTCGTGCGATGAGCGCTGATGCACACGCCGGCCACGATCACGGCGAACGCGCGCATGATCATGGCCACGATGATGGCCGCGATCATGGATCGATGAAGTCCTACATGACCGGCTTCATCCTGTCGGTTATTCTCACCGCCATTCCGTTCTATCTGGTGATGACGGGGGCGATCGAGAACAAGAACTGGACGATCGCGATCATCGTCGCGATGGCGATGGTGCAGATCGTGGTTCACATGATCTACTTCCTGCACATGAATACCACGTCGGATTCAGGCTGGACCATGATGGCGTTGATCTTCACCCTGATCGTCGTGGTCATCGCGTTGAGTGGATCGCTCTGGGTGATGTATCACCTCAACGTCAATATGATGCCGGTCCACGACATGAGGAACATGCCCTGATGTCCGAGTCCGATCGTGCCCCGCGCGGTACGGTCACACTGTCGCTGCTTGCGGTTTTCGCCGCGCTCGGCATTGCAGGCTTCATGGCGCTCGGCATCTGGCAGGTCGAGCGCCGCGCCTGGAAACTGGATTTGATCGCACGTGTCGATCAGCGCAGCCACGCCGCCCCCGTCGCTGCACCCGGGCCCGCGGCGTGGCTGGCCATTACCCGCAGCGATGACGAATATCGCCGCGTCGCGACGACCGGCACATTCGTGCCGGACAAGGATGCGCTGGTGCAGGCGGTATCCGATCTCGGCGCCGGGTTCTGGGTCATCACACCGCTTCGAACCGATGCCGACTTCACCGTTCTCGTCAACCGCGGTTTCATCAGTTCCGACGAGCGCAAGGCGGACCGCTTCGCAGCGCCGACGACGCCGGTCACGGTCACCGGCTTGCTGCGGGTTTCCGAGCCGAAAGGCGGATTTCTGAGGAGCAATGATCCCGCCGCCGATCGCTGGTTTTCACGCGACGTCGCGGCGATCGCTGAAAGCCGAAAACTGGGCGTCGTGGCGCCCTATTTTATCGATGCCGACAAATCCCTGGATGGCATCGGTCAGCCCCGTGGCGGCCTGACCGTCGTGTCCTTTGCGAACAACCATGCCGTCTATGCGCTGACATGGTTCGGGCTGGCTTTGATGCTGACGGCCGCCGCCATCTATGTCGGTCGCGACGAGTGGCGGATTCGGAAAAAAGCACCATCTCGCATATGACATGACGACGTCGCGCCGGCTGGTCCGGCCGCAACCATGATCGCGGTGTGGAATGCCAGTTCTGGGAATGTCGCGCACAGTTGGATCGGATGGAGCCGGCGTCGGTCCGGATGCGGTTGCGCATCGACGAGGCGCGGCGGCCATGTCGTCGATCGCCGTGCCGCTTGACGAGAGCACCAACGCTAAAAATATCAATCTGTTGATTCAGTTGCGCTGGATCGCGGTGGTCGGTCAGGTCCTCACCATCGCCTTCGTGCATTTTGCCATGGGGGTCGAACTGCCACTGATGCCGATGATCTCGGTGCTGTGCGGTTCGATCTTTCTCAATGTCATCAGCCAGGAATGGCTGCGCAAGCAGACCGATGCGCGCGACCGCGAATTGTTGATGCTGCTGCTGCTCGATGTCGCCGCGCTGACGGCGCAGCTTTATCTGAGCGGCGGTGCCACCAATCCGTTCGTGTCGCTCTATCTCCTGCAGGTCACGCTCGGCGCGATGCTGCTCAACGCGCGGTCGACCTGGATCATCGTGGTCATCGCCTGCGCGTGCTTCGCTGGATTGATCCCGCTGCATCGCCCGCTGGCGCTGCCGGAGTCGATGGCCGACCATCTGTTTCAGCTCCACATCTGGGGCACGTTGATCTGCTTCGCGCTCGATGCGGCCCTGATCGTGGTGTTCATGACCCGGATCGCCCGCAACCTGCGCGACCGTGACAACGGCCTCGCCGCCTTGCGCCAACAGGCGGCCGAGGAAGATCATATCGTCCGCATGGGCCTGCTGGCATCCGGAGCCGCTCATGAACTCGGCACTCCGCTGGCATCGCTCTCCGTCATCCTCAGCGATTGGCGGCGCATGCCCGCGCTCGCAGAGGATCCTGTCCTGATGGAAGAGATCGCTGAGATGCAAGCCGATGTGCAACGCTGCAAGGCGATCGTGACGGGCATCCTGATGTCCGCCGGCGACATGCGCGGCGAAGCGCCCGCGGTGACGTCGGTCAACGATTTCGTCGGTGAACTGGTGGAGGACTGGCGCGTCGCGCGCTCCAGCGGCACGCTGGTCTATGAGAACCACTTTGGCGACGACATGCCGATCGTCTCTGACACGGCCTTGAAGCAGATGATCTTCAACGTGCTCGACAATGCCAACGAGGTGTCGCCGCTATGGATCCGCCTGGCGCTGGAACGAGACGGCGATACTCTGGTGCTGAAAGTCAGCGACATGGGCCCCGGCTTTGCGGCGGACACGTTGGCAAATCTCGGAAAGCCCTATAATTCCAGCAAGGGACAGACCGGTCGTGGGCTTGGTCTCTTTCTGGTCGTCAACGCCGTCCGCAAGCTGGGCGGTTCGGTCCTTGCGGCTAATCGGCCCGTCGGCGGCGCCGTCGTGACGCTGTCCTTGCCGCTGTCTGCCCTCGCGATAGGAGCGCATCGACATGTCCGATGAACGTCTATTGATCATCGTCGAGGACGATGAAGGTTTTGCTCGCACCCTCAAGCGTTCGTTCGAACGCCGAGGCTACAGCGTGTTGCACGCGGAGGGCTTTGAAACACTCACCAACGTTCTCGGCGACAAGGTGCCGGGCTATGCGGTGGTCGACCTTAAATTGGCCGGCGCCTCCGGGCTTGCCTGTGTCGAAGCGTTGCATGCGTTGAGCGAGGACATGCTGATCGTCGTCCTGACCGGCTATGCCAGCATCGCGACGGCGGTGGAGGCGATCAAGCTCGGCGCTTGCCACTATCTCGCCAAGCCGTCGAATACCGACGACATCGAGGAGGGCTTCCGTAAAGCCGCTGGCGATACACAAGTTGCGCTCACCGAACGCCCGACATCGATCAAGACCCTGGAATGGGAGCACATCCACCAGACATTGGTGGAGAGCGATTTCAATATTTCCGAAACGGCCCGCCGCCTCGGCATGCACCGGCGGACGCTGGCGCGCAAGCTGGAGAAACGTCAGGTCAACTGAGAGCTCAGGCCTCGGCCGAGCTAGCAACAGCCCTGATGCCTGAACCAATGCGCCAACGCGCCTTCCAGCGGCTGCCACGCAGACTCGAACGCTTTGAGCTGCGGCACGCTCTTGCGATACATCGCGCGAATTTCCGTCTCCATCACATCGAGATCGACGCCTGTGGGTTTGCCGTCGCGCACGATGGTACGGCCATTGACGACGACGTCGCGCACGCAGCTGCTATTGCCGCGTGCGAACAGCATATCGACGGGATCCACCGGCATGATCGCATCGCGATCCAGATG
>SDZE01000032.1 GCA_004173095.1 Bradyrhizobiaceae bacterium | reverse complement strand
GGCAACTGCTCCATGGCGAACTGGACAGCAGCGGCTGCAGTGTCGAAACGGCGATAGGCGAAACCTGCGCGCTTCTTCTTGCGGATCGCGGCAGGGAAGAGTTCGGCGGAGGCATTGTAGCTAAATGCAGCCATGATGGGGAACCTCATCTGTTACGCAACAAAAGGAGCTGTCACTCGCAGGGCGACCAAACGCGAAGGCCGCGGGCGGACAGGATGTCAGGACAGAGCCTCATATAAGCACGTTTCGCGGAAAAGCGACACCAGGAACTGCACATGGCTGCACCGTGAGTTGCGGCGGTATTGATGTAACAGCCCTGAATCCGCCGCTGCTTGGGCTTTTGCAGCCAAAATCCGCGTTAAGCTTGTTCCCTATTGGCCGGTCATGTCGGGCAACGGCACGATCTTCAGCGGCGTAGTGTAGGGCTCGACCCGCAATGCCTCATTGGCGATCAGGCCGACCTGACGCAGCGGCGCCTGTTCCAATGCGCCAGCTTCGGCTTTGCGAACGCCATATTGCCAAGCAGTCAAAGTGCCCTTGCTGGCAAGATGCCTGGCGACGCCGCCGGCATTCTTCGCCTCAAAAGCAGCCAGCTGATCGTCATCGAGCCCGATGACGATCTCATCCTTGGCGGTGATCACTTTGAACAGCGAGACCTTGGAGGTGGCGAGCGCAGGATGCGACGCCACGCTTTCGAGAATGAGCCCCGCAAATGCGAGACTGAGCAGCAGACGATTTGAGCGGACAGACATGAGACTTCTAATTCTTAACGGCGTGCATGCCGAAAGGGCATGTTCAAGATGAAGGCAATCGGTGGCTCCCGGACGGAAATGCCCCGCGCTACTGCATGAGTAGCGCGGGGCACACATTCCGTTCGGTGGATTTCAGATGGGTTACTTTGGCTGCAGTTTCAAGGCTGCCGAATTGATGCAATAGCGCAAGCCGGTCGGCCCGGGGCCGTCATTGAATACATGTCCAAGATGCCCATTGCACTTAGAACACAGCACTTCCGTGCGGATCATGCCGTGGGAATGGTCATGCTCCTCATCGACGTGACTTTCGCGTGATGGCTGCGTGAAGCTTGGCCAGCCGCAGCCCGAATCGAATTTTGCATCCGATTCGAACAGCGTCTGTCCGCAGCCGGCGCATGTGTAGGTACCCGGCATGTGCGTGAACTCATACTCGCCACTGAACGGCCGTTCCGTCGCTTTTTCGCGCAGAACGGCATATTGCATCGGCGTCAGCTCAGCACGCCATTCAGCTTCGCTCTTCACCACTTTTTCGGCGCTGGTTTTGGTCTCAGACATCGTGGCTCCAGTTCCGCCCGCCGGCTTGCGACCACCTCAATTGGTGGCTTTGACCGCATTCACCAGGGCTGGCTTTTCGTTGTAATTCTCGGCGAAGATCTTCTTCAGATTCTCGATCTTCGGCAGGTCGTTGTAGACGATATAGGGTTGCTTCGGGTGAAGTGTCAGGTAGTCCTGATGATAAGCCTCGGCCGGATAGAAAGCCTGCAGCATCCCGAGTTTGGTGGCGATCGGCTTCTTGTACACCTTGGCGGCGTTCAACTGGGCGATATAGGCCTCGGCGACCTTCTTCTGCTCGGGCGTGGTGGCGAATATTTCCGAGCGATACTGCGTGCCGCTGTCCGGGCCCTGGCGGTTCAACTGGGTCGGATCATGCACGACGGAGAAGTAGATCTGCAGGATCTTGCCGTAGCTGATCTTGCTGGGATCATACTTGACCTCAACCGCTTCAGCATGGCCCGTCGTGCCGGAACCGATCGCATTATAATTGGCGGTGGACTTGGCACCGCCCGAATAACCCGACACGGCACTGACCACGCCCTTGGTGTGCTGGTAGACGCCCTGAACGCCCCAGAAACAGCCCCCCGCGATCACGGCGGTCTGCATGCCACTGGCAGCCGGTACATCCATAGCGGGCGCCGGAATCACTACGGCTTCCTCGGAGGCGAATGACGGCGCAATTGCAACGGCAGCAATCACGGCCGCACCCGCGGCGGCTCCGAGCGAAAGGCGACTGAACAAAGAGCGCATGGGATGTCCTCTTGCAATGAAAGAAGCCGATAAAAGCAATCTAGCCCGGCGCGACTTTTAGGCCAATCGCCGCATCGGCTCGCGTAACAGAGATACGGTCAGCATTGCCGCCCGTTACAGCCCGCACCACACGACTTCGTGAGCAGTAACCTCAGCAAAAAAGCCGCAGGGCGAGGCCCTGCGGCTTGAGCGGTCACGACGAGTGGATCGTTACGGGCAGGGGTAACGGTTGCCGTCGTTGTTGAGGTAGGTGCCGCTGGCCGGATCGTAGGAGCGGTAGCGCTGGGAGCAGTAGGCCTGATTCTGCTGCGAGGCGGCGGCATTGGCCTGACCGGCCGCAATTGCACCACCGATGATGGCACCGGCGGCCAGACCGCCGATCACCGCGCCGGCACCTGGACCACGATGGCCATAGCCGTAGCCGCGATGTCCGTAGCC
>SDZE01000140.1 GCA_004173095.1 Bradyrhizobiaceae bacterium | reverse complement strand
GCGATCGCGCAGACCATCGCATTCTTGAAGCACGGTCGTTTCGATCGATAGCCTGGATAGAGCATCATCTGGGCTGCGAATTACGTGATAAGCGCGACACGTCCGATCGCTTTGCGTTCCGTTAACAGCCGCATCGCCTGTGCGACATCGGCCAGCGGCAGACGATGCGAGACGTTGGGGCGGATCTTTCCAACCTCCGCCCATGCGAGTAGTTGCGCAATGCGCGCCTCGCCGATCGCGGGCTCCCGGCGCACGGCCTCGCCGGCGCGGACTCCCAGCACGCTGGCGCCCTTGATCAGGACGAGATTGGTCTTGGCCACACCGATGCCGCCGGTGAAGCCGATCACCAGCAGCCGCGCGCCCCAATTGATGCAGCGCAGGCTCTGCTCGAAGATGTCGCCGCCGACCGGATCGAATACGACGTCGGCGCCACGGTTATCGGTGATGCGCTTCACCGCATCCTTGAACGGCTCCGCGCCATAAAGAATGCCGTGATCGGCGCCGCGCGCCCTGGCGACGTCGAGCTTGTCCTGCGATGACGCCGCAGCGATCACGGTGGCACCGAGCAATTTGCCGATCTCGACCGCAGCAAGGCCGACGCCGCCGCCGGCGCCATGCACCAGCAGGACTTCACCGGGCTTCAACTGCCCGCGGTCGACCAGCGCATGATGCGCGGTGCCATGCGCGGCAAGAAACGTCGCGCCTTCGGCGTAATCGAAGGTCGAAGGCAGCGGTGTCAGCTGCGATGGCGTCACCACCACCTCCTCTGCATAGCCGCCGAAGCGCAGCTTGACGATGACGCGATCGCCGATCTTGAAGCCTGTTAAGTCATCGGCGATCTCGCTGATATCGCCGGCGGCTTCCATGCCCGGCGTGAACGGCAATTCAGGTTTGAGCTGATACTCGCCCGCGGCCATCAGGATGTCCGGGAAATTGATCCCGGCGGCGCGGATGCGAACACGAAGCTGACCGGGCTGCAGCGGCAGTGAAGCGGACTCCTCGATGCGCAGCGTTTCCGGCTGGCCGAGTTCACGGCAGACGACGGCTTTGGGCATCAGACCACTTTCATCTGACGGCGCTGCAGCGCCTCGCGGATCAGCGGCAGGCGGTCATTCCCGAAATACATGTCGGTGGTGTCGAGATAGATCGTGGGCGAACCGAAGCCCCCGCGCGCCATCACCTCATCGGTGTTGAGCTTGAGCTGGTCCTTGATGCTTTGCTCGCCGATGCCGGCGAACAATGCGGCCGCATCGATATCGCTGCGCTTGCAGACTTCCGCCAGCACCGCGTCCTGCGAAATGTCCTGATCCTCCCCCCAATAAATTTCGAACACATGGCGGGCGAACGGCACCAAGGATTCGGGCTGCTCGCGCAACAGCCAGATGCAGCCGCGCATCGCCTTGACGCTGTTCACGGGGAATACCGTCGGCGGCATCTTGATCGCGAGACCAGAGGCGCGCGCCCAATCGCCGAGGTCCTTCTTCGTGTAGCGCGCCTTGGCCGGCACCGGCTTTTCCCGCGACGCATAGACCGACGGATTGATGGAATTGAAAATGCCGCCGACCAGAATGGGTCGCCACGAAATCTCGACGTTGAACTCCTTCGCCAGCGGTTGGATGTTGTGGAAGGCGAGATAGGTCCAGGGACTGGAGCAATCGAAGAAGAACTCGATCATGGGGCGTTTCCTCGTTGTCGTTTCTATTGTTGCTGCTGCGCTTGCGCATGGGCCGGCGCCTCGACACCGAACATGATCTTTCTCGCCTGCTCGTCCATCGGCTTGCGCTCGGCTTTGCCGACCGCGAGACCCGCCTGCACCTGCGGCCGTGCACGGATCAGGGCGTACCAGCGCTTCACGTTCGGAAAGTCATCTAGCGTCAGGCCCTGCGCCTTGTGAGTCATGATCCACGGAAAGCAGGCCATGTCGGCGATCGAATAATCGCCGGCGATGTAATCGCGGCCGTCTGTGAGATGCGCATCAAGCACGCCATAAAGCCGCTTGGCCTCGCGGCTGTAGCGATCGATGGCATAGGGAATCTTCTCGGGCGCGTAGAGCAGGAAATGGCCGTTCTGGCCGAGCATCGGGCCGAGCCCGCCCATCTGCCACATCACCCATTGTATCACGTCGAGGCGCCCGCGGATGTCTGTCGGCATGAACCGACCGGACTTTTCGGCCAGATAGATCAGGATCGCGCCGCTCTCAAACATCGTGATGGGCTCGCCGCCATCGGCGGGGGCGTGATCGACGATGGCCGGCATCCGGCCATTGGGGGACAGCTTGAGGAAGTCCGGCTGGTGCTGATCGCCGCGGCCGAGTTGCATCGGCACCACCGTGTAAGGCAGGCCGCATTCCTCCAGTATGATGGTGATCTTCCAGCCGTTCGGCGTCGGCGCGTAGTGCAGGTCGATCATCAGTTTCCTCGTCGTGTTTTGCGCGATCCTACCCCTCGCTAGACGATGCGCAATCCCATATACGCGGAGCCCTGAACATGGCAGATAGGCCGCCACAAACCAGCCATTCCGGGGAGCGAACAATGCTGTTTCCAACCACCATCGCCGGCTCGCTGCCGAAGCCCGAGTGGCTCGCCGAGCCGAATAAACTGTGGCCGACCTGGCGCGCCCAGGGTGCGGAACTGCAACGCGCCAAGCGCGACGCCACGCTGCTGGCGGTGAAGGTGCAGGAGGATGCCGGCATCGACATCGTCACCGATGGCGAATTGGCACGGCAGCATTTCGTCCATGGCTTTCTGGAAAAGGTCGAAGGCATCGATTTCAAGAACAAGGTCGAGATGGGCATCCGCAACGATCGCTACAAGGCGATGGTGCCGCAGGTGATCGCGCCGCTGAAGTTGTCTGGTCGGGTGCACGACTTCGAGGCGCAGGTGGTGCGGGCCCATACCAAGAACAAGTTCAAGTTCACCCTGCCCGGCCCGATGACCATCATCGATACGCTGTCGAACAGCCATTACAGCGACCGCGTCGAGATGGCTTTCGCGTTTGCCGAATTGCTCAATCAGGAAGCGCTGGCGCTGCAGGCCGATGGCGTTGATATGATCCAGTTCGACGAGCCGGCCTTCAACGTGTTCATGAAGGATGCCGCCGCGTGGGGCGTCAAGGCGCTGGAGCGCGCCGCACAGGGGCTCACCTGCGCGACTGCCGTGCACATCTGCTACGGCTACGGCATCAAGGCCAATACCGACTGGAAGGAAACCCTGGGCGGCGAGTGGCGGCAGTATGAGGAAATATTCCCGGCCATCGATGCCTCACCGATCCAGCAGGTCGCGATCGAATGCCGCAATTCGCGGGTGCCGCTGGAACTGCTCGGCTTGCTGAAGAACAAGGTGGTGCAGGCCGGCGTCATCGACGTCGCCAGCGACGAGGTGGAGACGGCCGATGATGTGCTCAAGACCATCGAGGCTGTGATGAAGCACGTGCCGCAAGACAAAATCGTGCCGACCACGAATTGCGGCATGGCGCCGATGCATCGGGATATTTCCGAAGCCAAGCTGCGCGCGCTGGGTGCCGGTGCAAAGCTGGCACGCGAGAAGTTGGGGTAACGCCGTCATTGCGAGCGAAGCAATCCAGTTCTTTCCAAAGACTGGATTGCCGCGTCGCTTCGCTCCTCGCAATGACGGCTGCTAGTGAGGTGCGTCCGCACTCTCATGCCATACGGGCCGATAGCCCGCGCGCAAGGCGCTTACCGTCGATGGCGGCGTCAGCAAGTGCGCGTCGCGCACAGCGGCATCCACCGCGCAATACCCCGCGAACGACCACTGCAGCACGCGTCCATTTGCGATCAGATAGCACGCGTGGCCCGCGGCGATCATGGTGCCATCGGGCAATGCGCTGATCGGCCCCTCCGGCGTATGCAGGCGCTTGCCTCGCCCCTCCAGCCGCTCCGCATGCAGCACGCGATCGATCTCTGCGGCTTTCACGCCGCTGACGCCCATCCCCTGCTCCCACGCGGCGCGAAACCGCTGGGCGTCGTCGCGTCGGCAGTAAAAGCACGGGCGATGCCCGGCCGCGAACGATGTCGCCTCATCGAGGAAGAACAGTTCGGTCCAGCTTTGCTTTGCCATCACATCGCGGCGGCGACCGCGGAAGTCGCACACGCAAGTGATCCAGGCGGGACTGGACCAGCGGCGGTTCAGCAGCGTCTTGGTGGAGGGATCGTGGATGATGCCGCGGTTGCCGGTGAACATGCCGCGTTCTGGAACAGCGAGAATATCGCCGAACGGCGTGACGCGGTTTTGAAGGGGCATGGCTGAAACTCCGTGGCGCTGCGCGCGCCGCCGCGTTCCCTACGCCGCCCCATCCCGCATCGGCGGCTGAAATGACAGACCAAGATCCCACGGGAAGAAGATCCAGGTGTCCTGCGACACTTCGGTGATGAAGGTGTCCACCAGCGGACGGCCCATCGGCTTGGCATAGACCGTGGCGAAATGCGCGTCGGGCAGCATCTCGCGCACCAGGCGCGCGGTCTTGCCGGTGTCGACGAGATCATCGACAATCAGCAGTCCCTTGCCGGTGCCGTGGCCGAGTTTGGTGGTGGCATCGGAGATGCCCTTCAACACCTGCAGCTCGCCCTGTTTGTCATGCGCATAGCTGGCGATACAGACGGTGTCGATGACGCGGACGCCGAGTTCGCGCGCAACGATGGCGGCCGGCACAAGGCCGCCGCGGGTGATTGCAACGATGGCCTGGAACGGACCGGCGCTGTTGAGCCGCCAGGTCAATGCGCGGCAGTCGCGGTGGAACTGGTCCCACGACACCGGAAACGCCTTGCCGGCGCGCTCCTGCGCGCTCAGCTCCGGATGCTCAGCCATAATTTACTCCTCAGAAAACTGCTGGCCTGTTACTTGGCCGCGGCGAGGCCCGCAAGCATCTCCTTGACCGCGTCCATGGCGGCATTCAGCTTGTCCTGGTCGCGTGAGCGCACCACCAGATTGGTGTTCGGCTTGCCCTGCTCATCCATGAACGGATAGCTGCCAATGATCGTGTCAGGATGCGCCGCCGCGATCTCGCGCAGCGGACCGCCGACGTCACCTTCGCGCGCATGCGCCTTCACGGTCTCGGACAGCATGCGCACGCCCGATTTCAGTTTCGGCGCCACGATGTCCATCATCGCCTGCATGATGCTGGGCACGCCGGCCATAACGATGACGTTCTCGATCTTGAAACCCGGCGCGAGGATCGTCGCGCTCTGGATCAGGTCGGCACCATCGGGAATCCGCGCCATCCGCAGGCGGGCCTCGTTGAGGTCGTCCCCGAAACGTTCCTGGAAACGCGCCACCACGTCGGGATGATGATCGATGCCGACGCCAAACGCCTTGGCCACCGAATCCGCGGTGATGTCGTCATGGGTCGGCCCGATGCCGCCCGTGGTAAAAACGTAGTCATAGCGTTGGCGCAAGGCATTGAGCGCTGCGACGATGTCGTCCTCGTCGTCGGACACCACCCGGACTTCTTTGAGGTCGATGCCGATATTGGTGAGATATTCGGCGATATAGCCGATATTCTTGTCCTTGGTCCGGCCGGACAGAATCTCGTCGCCGATCACCAAAATGGACGCCGTCACAATCTCGGTCATGCCTTCGACTCTCCCGCCATTTTCGCGACCATGCGCATGCGTCGCCTTGCTGTCATCCGGTTATGCTGCCCGAATGTGCAGCGTCCAGCCGTTTTTTCGGGCACCCGTCGGGCATCCCCTACGAATTGCTCGCTCACAATGCATATAGCGATGGCCCAGCCCTTGCTACCTTCTCATTGAGTCGTGCAATCTGGGGCGTGGCTTCGAACACAGTCAGGGGTATATGGCAGTCGCCTTCGACGAAATGAATGGGCACGACGGAGATCTCCGCCCGGCCTATGAAGAACTCTCCCGCTGGCTCGCCGAAACGCCGCCGGACGCGCTCGAACATCGGCGCGAAGAGGCCGAACTGCTGTTTCGCAGGATCGGCATCACCTTCGCCGTCTATGGCGAAGCGGAATCGACCGAACGCCTGATTCCTTTCGACGTCATCCCCCGCATCATTTCAGCCAAGGAATGGTCGGTGCTGGAATCCGGGCTGAAGCAACGCACCCGCGCCATCAACATGTTCCTGAAGGACATCTATCACGGCCGCGAAATTCTGCAGGCCGGCGTGGTGCCCGACGACCTGATTTTTCAGAACCCGGTGTTCCGGCCCGAGATGAACGGCCAGAACGTGCCGCACGACGTTTACGTCCACATCGCCGGCATCGACATCGTCCGCACAAATCCCGATGAATTCTACGTGCTCGAGGACAATGCCCGCACGCCATCCGGGGTTTCTTACATGCTGGAAAACCGCGAGATCATGATGCGGCTGTTTCCGGACCTGTTCGCGCGACATCGCGTTGCACCGGTGGAAAAATATCCGGACGAGCTGTTGTCCTGCCTGCGTTCGGTGGCGCCGCGCTCGGCCTCGACGGAGCCCACCGTCGCGCTGCTGACGCCGGGTGTGTTTAATTCGGCTTTCTACGAACACTCGTTCCTGGCCGACAAACTCGGCATCGAACTGGTGGAAGGCCGCGACCTCATCGTCAAGGACGATGAGGTGTTCATGCGCACGACCGAGGGGCTGAAGCGGGTCGATGTGCTGTATCGCCGGCTCGACGATGATTTCATCGACCCGCTGACGTTCCGGCCGGACTCGGCGCTGGGCGTCCCCGGCTTGATGTCGGCCTATATGGCCGGCAACATCACGCTGGCCAATGCGGTCGGCACCGGCATCGCCGACGACAAGGCGATGTACAGCTACATGCCGGACATCGTGAAATTCTATCTCGGCGAAGAGCCAATCCTGAAAAACGTGCCGACCTGGCGCTGTCGCGAAGCTGGCGATCTGTCTTATGTGCTGGATAATCTCGGCGACCTCGTGGTCAAGGAAGTGCACGGTTCCGGCGGCTACGGCATGCTGATCGGCCCGGCCGCCACCAAGGCGACCATCGAGGCGTTCAGGGACAAGCTGAAGCGCGAGCCCGCGGGCTTCATCGCCCAGCCGACGCTGGCGCTCTCCACCTGTCCCACTTGTACGGCGACTGGCCTGGCGCCGCGCCACGTCGATCTGCGGCCGTTCGTGCTGACCGGCAGCAAGGACATCCGAATCGTTCCCGGCGGCCTCACCCGCGTGGCGCTCCAGGAGGGCTCCCTGGTTGTGAATTCGAGCCAGGGCGGCGGCACCAAGGATACATGGATTTTGGATGAGTGAGATGATGGCCTCACAACTTGTCCCGGGCGCAATGCAGCGCAAACGAAGCGCCGCGACGCTTTGCAAAACCGGGACCGCCACAAACACCGTTTTTAGTGCGGTCCCGGTTCTGCGCAGCGGCAATAAGGATGCCGCAGCGCGCCCGGGACACGAAGCCGCCGAGTAAGTCCATGCTATCGCGCACCGCAGAGAACCTTTACTGGCTGGCCCGCTATATCGAACGCGCCGAATATCTCGCGCGCGCGATCGAGGCGACGCTGCGCGTCACCGCGTTGCCGAGTGCCTATGTCGGTCAGACCAACGAGTGGGACTCGGCGCTGCTCACCGCTGGCGTGAGCCATGGCTTCTACAGCTGCAACAGCGTTGCCAACGAGGAGAGCGTGATCGATTATCTCGCTTTCGCGACCCATAATCCTTCCTCGATCCGCAATTGTATTGAAGGCGCGCGATTGAACGCGCGTTCAGTCCGCACCGCGCTGACCAGCGAGATGTGGGATACGATCAACGGCGCCTGGCTCGAACTGCAGTCGGTCTGGAGCAACGGCACCAAATCACGCGAACAGCTGGCGCGCTTTCTCCGTTTCGTGCAGGAGACGTCGCTGCGGTTCGACGGCTCTGCCTATCGCACCATGCTGCGCAACGACGCCTATTGGTTCTCGCGCCTCGGCCTCCATCTGGAGCGCGCCGACAACACAGCGCGCATCCTCGATGTGAAATATCACCTGCTGTTGCCGGAGGACGCCCATGTCGGCGGCCCGCTCGATTACTATCAGTGGACATCGATCTTGCGCTCGGTCTCGGCGCTGACGGCGTATCACTGGGTCTATCGCGAGACACTGAAACCGTGGTTGATCGCAGATCTCTTGATCCTCAACGACACCCTGCCGCGCTCACTGGCCAGCTGCTATGGCAACCTGGTCCGCAATCTCGACCAAATCGGGGTCGCCTACGGCCGCCAGGGCGCTGCCCAGCGTCACGCTCGCGGCATCCGCAACCGGCTTGAACACAGCCATATCGATCATATCTTTCAGCGCGGCCTGCACGAGTTCATCCAGGAATTTCTGAGTGACAATGGTCGGCTCGGCGAAATCATCGGCAAACAGTATCTGATCTGATCATGCGGCTGCGAATTGCTCACTCCACCACCTATCGCTACGAGCCGCCGGCTTCGGGCGTGATCCAGATTTTGCGGATGTCGCCCGGCAGCCATGACAGCCAGTATGTGGCCGACTGGCAGATCGACGTCTCCACCGATACCCGCCTCGACAGGCACGAGGATGCGTTTGGCAATGTCACCCATGTGCTGACCCATGGGCCACTGTCGGACCTCACGGTCAGCGTCGAGGGGCTCATCGAGACCCAGGACACCGGCGGCGTACTACGCGGCACCGACGAGCGCTTCCCGCCGAGCCTGTTTCTGCGGCCGACCGGCCTGACCGACATGACGCCGGGGATGGAGATCTTCGCCCGTGATTTGACCCCTGCCGCCCAAAGCGACGCGCTCGGTTATCTGCATGCGCTGATGCTGGGCATCAATTCACATATGACCTTCGATACCGATCCCACCAGCAGCGGCACGGCGGCGAGCGAGGCGTTCGGATTGAAGCGTGGCGTATGCCAGGATTACGCCCATATTTTTATCGCCTGCGCGCGCACGGCCGGGATACCGGCCCGTTTCGTCTCCGGTCATTTCTGGCGCGCCGACGGTGCGAATGAACAAGAGGCCGGCCATGCCTGGGCCGAAGCTCATGTGCCCGGCCTTGGCTGGGTCGGTTTCGATCCCGCCAATGCCATCTGCACCACCGATGCCCATGCCCGCATTGCGATCGGCCTCGATTATCTTGGCGCAGCGCCGGTGCGCGGCACGCGTTATGGTGGCGGAACGGAAACCCTGACTGTGTCGGTCCGAGTCGATCGCATCCCGGAGCGCGGCCAGTCCCAGTCGCAGTTCCAGAGTTAGGCCAGCGGCCCAAGACGGGTCGTTTCCACGGTTGCCCGTCCGGCCATCGGCGCGTATGACGCTTGGCAGGTTCGAGAGGCTGGCGATGACTTACTGCTGCGGAATATTGGTGAAGGACGGCCTGGTGATGATCGCGGACACGCGCACCAATGCCGGGCTCGACAATGTCTCCACCTTCCGCAAGTTGCACATCTTCAATCAGCCCGGCGACCGGATTCTGGCCATTGCTTCCGCCGGCAATCTGGCCATCAGCCAATCGGTGATCTCGACCCTCAATGAGGGCCTGGAGAACCCCGAAACCGGCGAAATCGAGACCCTGCTGGGTGCGCCGACCATGTTCCAGGCAGCCAAACGGATCGGCCGCGCGATCCGGCATGTCTCCACCACCGAAGGCAAGGCGCTGGAAGCCGAAGACATCAATTTCGACGTCTCGTTCCTGTTCGGCGGCCAGATCGCCGGCGCCAAGATGCGGCTGTTCATGATCTATCCGGCCGGCAATTTCATCGAATGCACGGTGGATACGCCCTATCTTCAGATCGGCGAGCACAAATACGGCAAGCCGGTGCTGGACCGTGCGATGCATTACGATGTCGAACTCTACGAGGCCCTGAAGACCAGCCTGATCTCGATGGACTCGACCATGCGCTCGAATATCGGCGTTGGTCTGCCGATCGACGTGCTGGTGGTTCGCAAGGACGTCTGCGATGCCGATCTCAATCACCGCATCGAGGCCGGCGAGCCCTATTTCCACGACCTGCGGTCACGCTGGTCGGCCGCCTTGCGCGCAGCTCATCAGAACATCCCGCAGCCTCCCTACAAGCAGAACTGAGAGCGAAGGATGCTTCGGGCGCAGACGCATGGTGCTCCCGGAGCACTCATGAGCTTCATCGCCTGGAGTTCGTGAGTGATGGGTGTCGCGACGCCCAACCCGCCTCGCGCATGGCGCGCGATGACGATGGCAGATTTCCCCGCGGTCACGGCGCTCGCCGAAGTCATCCATCCGGATTTCCCCGAAAGCGACGCTGTGTTCGCCAACCGCCTCGCGCTGCACGCCGCCGGCTGCGCCGTTTTGGACGGCGGCGATGACGGCCTGTTCGGCTATGTCCTCAGCCATCCCTGGCGCGACCGCAGCCCACCGCCGCTTGATGCCGTGCTGGCGCCCATGGCCGTGCCATCGACCTATTACATTCATGATCTCGCATTGCGACGGCACACCCGCGGCAGCGGCGCAGGGTCGGCGATCGTCCGTACGCTCGCCGCCCATGCGCGTGCGCTGGGCCTGCCGAACATGACCCTTGTTGCCGTCAACAATTCGGTTCATTTTTGGCAACGGCAGGGCTTTACCGTCACCCACGATCCCGCACTCGATTCCAAGCTTGCGAGCTATGGCGAGCATGCGCGCTTCATGACGCGAGACCTTTCCTAAAACACGTCCATAAGCCATTCAGGGAAGAAACAAATGACAGCCAAGATCGCCATCGTCACCGGAGCCGGCACCGGCGTCGGCCGCGCCGCCTCGCTCGCGCTGATGCAGGCCGGCTTCACCGTCGTACTCGCCGGCCGCCGGCTCGAAATGCTGCAGGAGACGCAGAAGCTCGGCGCCTCCTCCGGCGGCAAGAGCCTGCCGGTGCAGGCCGACATGGCCGACCCCGCCTCGATCGCCGCGCTGTTCGCCAAGACGATGCAGGAATTCGGCCGGCTCGACGTGCTGTTCAACAATGCGGGCATGGGCGCGCCCGCCGTCCCCTTCGAGGATCTCGGCTTCGAACAGTGGAAGGCGGTGATCGATACCAACCTCACCGCACCGTTCCTGTGCACCCAGCACGCCTTCCGCATCATGAAGGACCAGACCCCGCGCGGCGGCCGCATCATCAATAACGGCTCGATCTCGGCCCATGCGCCGCGCCCATTCTCGGCGGCGTATACCTCGACGAAGCACGCCATCACCGGACTCACCAAAGCCAGCAATCTCGACGGCCGCGCCTATGACATTGCGGTCGGCCAGATCGATATCGGCAATGCCGCGACGCCGATGACCGACCGTATGGTCAATGGCCCCGGCGTG
>SDZE01000101.1 GCA_004173095.1 Bradyrhizobiaceae bacterium | reverse complement strand
TCGTTGAGCAGATGATGCTGCGCGATCATGTCGGGTGTCTGGAACGACGAGCGGGTGAACATCGATTCCCAATGCACCGACACGGCCTTGTTCTTGAACGCGATCATGCTGAATTCGGCGGGATCGTCGATCAGGCCGAACTTGCTTTGCGGTGCGATCAGATCGGCCAGCGCTTTATAGTGCTGCTCGGTACCGGTCAGGCTGGCGATGAGGGCAACGGGCGGCAGCTTCAGCGCCTCGATCTGCGGCTTCATCGGTTTGCTGTGATCGATCACCGCATGGGCGCCGAGGTCCTCGCACCATGTGACTGTTTCCGGCCGTGAGGCGGTTGCGACCACGGTGAGGCCGGTGAGACGGCGTGCAAGCTGGATCAGGATCGAACCAACGCCACCGGCGCCGCCGATGATGAGCAGGGTGCGCGCGTCCAGGCTTTTGCCCGGCGCCACGCCCAGGCGGTCGAACAGCAGTTCCCAGGCGGTGATGGCGGTCAGGGGCAGGGCAGCCGACTGGGTGAAATCGAGCGAGGCGGGCTTGCGGCCGACGATCCGTTCGTCGACCAGATGAAACTCGGCATTGGTGCCCTGGCGCAGGATCGAGCCGGCATAGAACACCGCATCGCCCGGCTTGAACATGGTGACCTCGGGGCCGACCGCATCGACCACGCCGGCGGCATCATAGCCGAGGATCTTGGTGTCGCCAGCCGGCGGCTGTGCGCGCTTGCGGACCTTGAAATCCACCGGATTGACCGAAATCGCCTTCACCGCCACGCGGATGTCGCGGCCTTTCGGCTCCGGCTTGTCGGCCTCGAAGTCGAACAGGGCTTGGGGATCGTCGATGGGAAGCGATTGGGTGTAGCCGACGGCCTTCATGAATGGGCTCTCCTTGAGATGGGCGTTTCGCCGCTCTAGCTGTCGTGGCCAGGCCGGAATTGCAAGCAGCCGGTTTCGGAGATATCTCGGCCAGCGCCACGAAGGCGTCTGCAGAGCGGTTCCTGCCCTTCTATTGCCCCGCTCCCGGGCCTATATTCCCCGCGATTTCTCGCCAATGAGGCCCCGATGATTCCATCTTTTCGCCGTGCTGCGACCGTTGCGGCTTTTTGCACCGCCGTTCTGTCCTTGAGCCCGGCCTCGGCCCAAAATCGCCAGGTTCCCTCATCGGCCGCCGAACTGAGGCTGTCCTATGCGCCGATCGTGCAGCGTGTGCAGCCGGCGGTCGTCAATGTCTATGCGGCCAAGACCGTGCAGAACCGCAACCCGTTGCTGGATGATCCCGTCTTCCGTCGTTTCTTCGGCGGGCAGGGCATGCAGCCCGAGCAGATGCAGCGCTCGCTCGGTTCGGGCGTGATGGTGGATCCATCGGGTCTCGTGGTCACCAACAACCACGTCATCGAAGGCGCGGATCAGGTCAAGATCTCGCTCTCCGACAAGCGCGAATTCGAAGCCGAGATCGTGCTCAAGGATAGCCGTACCGATCTGGCCGTGCTGCGCATCAAGGACGCCAAGGAGAAATTCCCGACGCTCGATTTCGCGAATTCCGACGACCTGCTGGTGGGCGATGTCGTTCTTGCGATGGGTAACCCGTTCGGCGTCGGCCAGACCGTGACCCACGGTATCATCTCGGCACTCGCGCGCACCCAGGTCGGTATCACCGACTATCAGTTCTTCATCCAGACCGACGCGGCGATCAATCCCGGCAACTCGGGCGGTGCGCTGGTCGATATGAACGGCAAGCTGGTCGGCGTGAACACCGCGATCTTCTCGCGCTCGGGCGGTTCGCAGGGCATCGGCTTTGCCATTCCCGCAAATATGGTGCGTGTCGTCGTCGCTTCCGCCAAGAGCGGCGGTACGGCCGTCAAGCGTCCGTGGCTCGGTGCGCGGCTGCAGAACGTGACGCCGGAAATTGCGGAGACGCTGGGCCTGAAGACTCCGTCCGGCGCGCTCGTCGTCAACGTGACCCCGAACAGTCCGGCAGCGAAGTCCGGTTTGAAGGTCTCCGATCTCGTGACTGCGATCGATGGTCAGGTCATCGACGACCCGAACGCTTTCGAATACCGGTTCGCGACCCGTCCGCTGGGTGGCACCACGCAACTCGATGCACAGCGTGGCGGCAAGCCGGTGAAATTGTCCGTTGCACTCGAGGCCGCGCCGGATACCGGTCGTGATGAAATCGTGCTGAAGGGGCGCTCGCCGTTCCAGGGCGCCAAGGTCGCGAATATCTCGCCCGCACTGGCAGATGAGCTGCGGCTGGATTCCAGCATCGAAGGCGTGGTCATCACCGAACTGGCCGAGACGGCCACGGCGGCCAATGTCGGCTTTCAGAAGGGCGATCTCATCCTTGCAGTGAACGGCGTCAAGATCGGCAAGACCAGCGATCTCGAAAAGGTCACGAGCGACGGCGCTCGGCTATGGCGCATCGTCGTCGTACGCGGCGGCCAGCAGATCAACGTCACACTCGGCGGATGACCGCCAAGCAACCATCAGCCAACCTGTTCGCTGCAGCCGGGATGGAGCAGGACGCGCCGCGTCCGCTGCCTGAACGGCTGCGGCCGCGTATGCTCGCCGATGTCGTGGGTCAGGATCACATCCTTGGCCCCGACGGCGCACTGACGCGCATGCTTGAGACTCGCACACTGGGCTCGCTGATCTTCTGGGGACCGCCCGGCACCGGTAAGACCACGGTCGCGCGGCTGCTGGCGGATGCGACCGACCTACACTTTGAGCAGATCTCAGCGGTGTTCTCCGGCGTCGCCGACTTGAAGAAGGTATTCGACGCCGCGCGGGCCCGCCGCCAGATGGGCAAGGGCACGCTGCTGTTCGTCGACGAGGTGCATCGTTTCAACAAGGCGCAACAGGACTCGTTCTTGCCTGTGATGGAAGACGGCACCGTCGTGCTGGTGGGCGCCACCACCGAGAACCCGTCTTTCGAACTGAATGCGGCGCTGTTGTCGCGCGCGCGCGTGCTGGTGTTTCAGTCGCATGACGCCGAGGCGATCGAGAAGCTGTTTGCCAATGCCGAGAAGATCGAAGACCGCAAACTGCCGCTCGATGCCGAAGCACGCGCCGTACTCGTGCGCATGGCCGATGGCGATGGCCGCGCGGCACTGACACTGGCCGAGGAAGTCTGGCGTGCGGCGCGTGCCGACGAGGTATTCGACGCCGCGCAATTGCAGGACATCCTGCAGCGCCGTGCGCCGATCTACGACAAGTCGGCCGACGGCCACTACAATCTGATCTCCGCGCTGCATAAATCCGTGCGCGGTAGCGATCCCGATGCGGCGCTGTATTATCTCTGCCGCATGCTGGATGCCGGCGAGGATCCGCTATTTCTGGCGCGCCGCGTCGTGCGCATGGCCGTCGAGGATATCGGCCTGGCCGATCCGCAGGCGCTTGTGATCTGCAACGCCGCCAAGGACGCCTATGATTTTCTCGGCCATCCCGAAGGCGAACTCGCTATCGCCCAGGCCGTGATCTACATTGCAACCGCCCCCAAATCGAATGCAGCCTATATGGCCTACAAGGCTGCGATGCGGGCGGCTAAAGAGGGGGGCTCGCTGCTGCCGCCCAAGCACATCCTCAATTCGCCGACCAAGCTGATGAAATCCGAAGGCTATGGCGGCGGATACCAATACGACCACGACACCCCCGACGGCTTCTCCGGCCAGGACTATTTCCCGGAAGCCTTGGGTCGCCAGACCTTCTATGATCCGCCCGAGCGAGGTTTCGAACGCGAGATTCGCAAGCGGCTGGATTACTGGACCAGATTGAGAAACGAGAAAAAGTCATGAGCCGTCGCGATACGAGACCGCCTGCCAAGCGCAGCCCCGGTGGCGCTGGCCGTTCGGGGCGCGCCAAGCCCGGCGCCACGATGGCCAAGGCGGCCGCGAAGAAGGCAGCCAAGGGTCCAGCCAGGACGCCGTCCACACGCGAACGGCTAAAGCCCGAGCGCCGCGATGCCGAGCGCCCGACCGGCGCGCGTCCCCCGCGCGGGCGTGCAACTGAGCGACCCGAGCGCTTTGAACGCTCGGAGCGGCCGGAACGTTTCGAGCGGCCGGAGCGCCCGCAGCGCTTTGAACGCCCCGAGCGATCGGACCGCGCGGAGCGGCCCGAGCGACCGGCGCGCGGCGAACGTCCATCCACACCACGTGCCGGCAGCAAGCCGGCGCCACGTTTTGCCGGTGCGCCGCGCGCGCGCAAGCCCGAACCCGTCGTTGAGACCCCGGTGGAGCCCAAAGCCGAACCGGTGGTGATGCCCACCAGCGTGCAGACGGTGATCGTCACGCCGGACGAGAACGACATGCGCGTCGATCGTTTTCTCGAAGCGCGTTTTCCGGGCCTGTCATTCTCGCACATCCAGCGCATCGTCCGTAAAGGCGAGTTGCGCGTGAACGGCAAGCGCGCGGACAGCAAGGATCGTCTGGAAGCAGGACAGACCGTCCGTATTCCGCCGCTCAAGCTCGATGCGCCCAAGACCGTCGGCGTGCTCTCCGAAGCCGCGCAGAAGACGCTTGATGCGCTGAAGGCGATGACGATCTACGAAGATCCGGACGTGATGGTGCTGAACAAGCCGGCCGGCCTCGCTGTGCAGGGCGGCTCTGGCATGACGCGCCATGTCGATATGATGCTGGAGGTGATGCGTGACGCCAAGGGGCAAAAGCCGCGCCTCGTGCATCGTCTCGATCGCGAGACCTCGGGTTGTCTGCTGATCGCCAAGACGCGGTTCGCGGCCTCCTTCCTCACCGGTGCGTTTCGTGAACGCTCGGCGCGCAAATTCTATTGGGCACTGGTGGCCGGTGTCCCGAAGCCGAAGCAGGGGCGCATCTCGACCTATCTCGCCAAGGAAGAGAACGAGGAAGACACCATCATGCGCGTCGCCAAGCATGGCGATGACGGTGCCAGCCATGCGGTGACCTATTACGCCGTGGTCGAGACCTCCGGCCAGAAACTGGCCTGGGTGTCGCTGAAGCCGGTCACGGGACGCACGCATCAATTGCGCGCGCATATGGCCCACATCGGCCATGCCATCGTCGGCGATCCCAAATATTTCAACATCGAGAATTGGCAATTGCCGGGCGGGTTGCAGAACCGCCTGCATCTGCTGGCGCGTCGCATCGTCATCCCGCATCCGCGCGGTGGCGTGATCGATGTGTCCGCACCGTTGCCGCCGCATATGCTGCAGTCGTGGAATCTGCTGGCGCTGGAGCATGATCGGTTCGATCCGATCGAACACGCGCCGGAAGATTAGGGCATTGCCGGCGTTCGACGATGGGTTTCGCGCGCAGCTGCAGGATCTGTTCGCGTGGCGCCGCGATGTCCGGCGGTTTCGCAGCGATCCGCTGCCGGAGCACACGCTGCAGAGACTGATCGAGACTGCGTGCCTTGCACCATCGGTGGGGCTGAGCCAGCCCTGGCGCTTCGTCATCGTCGATGATCCCGCCCGGCGTCAGGCCGTGCTCGATAACTTCTCCGCTTGCAATGCCGAGGCGCTCGAAGCCTATCAAGGCGAACGCGCGCAGCTTTATGCGGGGCTGAAGCTGGCAGGCCTGCGCGAGGCGCCCGGACATCTCGCGGTGTTCGCGGATCGCGGCACTGACGTCGGCCATGCCCTCGGCCGCCGCACCATGCCGGAAATGGCGGACTATTCGGTGGTGGCGGCGATTACCACCATGTGGCTGGCTGCGCGCGCGGAAGGCATCGGCATGGGGTGGGTGTCGATCCTTGACCCGGTCATTGTGGCAGAGGCGCTCGATATTCCCCCTGACTGGCGGCTGATCGGCTATTTCTGCATCGGCTATCCCGAGATCGAGGACGATCGCCCCGAACTGGAGCGTACAGGCTGGGAGCGCCGGCGGACTGCAACGGATCATATTATCAGGCGTTGACGTCCCATGATGAGCGCCGGAGATGTGACGAGATGAGACGAAAGCTTCGATTATCGACGGGCGCTGCCATCGTGTTGCTGCTCACCGCCGTGTCGCCTGTTTCTGCGCAAGGTGTGCTGCCGCCCGGCAGCAGTGCGCTGACCGTGCCGCCGCCGCCCGCACCGCCGCCACCGAAGATCGAGGTGCCGGTGGTGCCGAAGATGGGCGATCTGCCGCGGCAGAATTATGTGCCGCAGGCGCGGCCGTCATTCGGCGACCGGGTCACCACATGCCTGCAGGATGGCGCCGCAGCCGGCCTCGGGCCCAATGAACGCGCAGCCTATTCGCGGGCCTGCGCCAACCGCTGATGCTCTCGCGCAGGGCGTCGGCATCGCCTAGACTGCGGGTATCAACCTGATCGAGATGACCGATGCGTGAACTGTTCGACGACGTCTATGGCAAGCCCGCTTTCACCGTGCAGGAGTCGCGGGAAAAATCGACCGGCAATCGCCGCAAACGTTTTTACACGCATGTCGGCGTCAAAGAAGATGCAGCTGGGCACGCAATCACGCTCGACGACAAAACCGTGCGGACACCGTCGCGCAATCTGCTCGCGGCGCCGACGCGCGCCATCGCGGATGTGATGGCGGCTGAATGGCATGCGCAAGGCGAGCATATCGATCCGTTGAGCATGCCGGTGACGCGGTTGGCCAACAGTGTGCTCGATGCGATCGCGACCGACGAGCAGATTGCGGCCGTCCGCGACGATATCGCCAAATATTTCGGATCGGATCTGCTGTTCTATCGCGCCTCCCATCCGGAGGCGCTGATCGCACGCGAGGCGGCTGCGTGGGATCCCGTCTTGTACTGGGCTGCGGAAGACCTCGGTGCGCGTTTCATTCTCGCCGAGGGTGTGATGCATGTGAGTCAGCCGGAGCCGGCGCTCGCGGCCGCCCGCGCAGCGCTCCCGCAGGATCGCTGGCGCGTGGCCGCGCTGCATATGGTGACCACCATCACGGGCTCGGCGCTGCTGGCGCTGGCGCTCCTCCGCGGCCGGCTGAGCCCCGACGAGGTCTGGGTCGCGGCCTTCGTGGACGAGGACTGGAACGCCGAGAAATGGGGCCTCGATGAGGAGGCCGCTTTGCGCCGCGCTGCCCGCAAGGTCGACTTCGACGGCGCCATTGCCGTCCTACAGGCGCTCGGCGGTTAATCGCAAGTTAACGCCGCGCAAAATACAATCCCTGCACCAGACCCGGGTGCAGCCATGTCGGTTACCGTCAATGCGATTCCGTCTCTCGTCGCCGCGCAAGGCGTGGCGCGCGATGTCGCGTTTCAGCCCGGCAGTGTCGTTGCGGCGCAGGTGCTGAACGTTGGACCCAACAATCAGGCCCGCATTTCCATCGCCGGACAGGCCATCGATGTCCAGACCCAGGTGCCGCTGCAGGCCGGGCAGGCGCTGCAACTCGCGGTGTCGCAGACGACCGATGGCATTCGGCTCGCCGTCCTGCCGCAACAGGCCGCCGCCAATGGTGCCGCAGCAGCCTCCACATCCGGTCTGACCGCCACGCTGCTGACGACACTGGCCGCTTCGAAGGCGCAACTGACCGCACCTGAAGCCCTGGCTGTTTCGCAGGCCGCTCTGGGCGCCGTCACCAAACAGGCGAGCCTGTCGCCGCTATTCGCCGACCTCGGTGCCGCAACTTCGCTCCAGAACCTGCCGCCGAAACTGCAGCAGGCCATTGCGCAGGTCTTGGCGCAGCGGCCGCCGCTCGATGCACAACTGACCGGCGCCGAGGTGAAGACCGCGTTCCAGAGATCCGGGCTGTTTCTCGAAGCATCGCTCGCCAGCGCGACGCCGGCGTCAGGCGTCATGCCGGACATGAAGGCGGCGCTGGTGGTGCTCAAGCAGGCATTGACGATGACGCTCGCGGGTGATGCTGGCGGCAAGCCTGCGCCGGCGGTTACCACGCCCGCTGCGGCACAGATTGCTCCAGCGGAGGCCCAGGTCGTGGCGACGCCGCAGGCGACGGCCGCACAGATTCAGGCTGCTGCTGCCACGCTCGTTCCGGCCATGTTATCGAAGGCAACTGCCAAAGACGACATCGCGCAGCCCCCGCGTGCTTCCCCGGACGAAGGCGGCGAGATGGATGTTCATCCGCTGGTCGCTGCGGCTGCCACCAAGGCAATCGGCGCGGCTGCGAATGGCGGCACGCAGCAGACGGCCGCCAAACTCGCCGACATGATGGCAAAGCTGATGCCGGGCGACGGCGAGGGCCTTTTGCTGCAGCAGGCAGCTCATGTGAAGGGTCAGCCGGGCGCGCTGTATGTCGATACGTCTGGCTTGCGTGCGCATGTGCCGCCACCGCTGCGTGGTGGGTTGCCGACACCGCAGCCTGTCGCGCCATCGACGTTGTCGGCCAGCACGCCGCTCGGCGAAACGGTGAATCGTCTGCTTTCCGAAACCGATGCGGCCCTTGCGCGTCAGACCCTGCATCAGGTCGCTTCGTTGCCGGAGCGTGCCGATGCAGCAGTGGCCCAGCGCAGCGATCAGGCGGCGACCCGGTGGAGCTTTGAAATCCCGTTCGCCATGCCGCACGGCACGGCGATCGCGCAATTCGATATTTCGCGTGACGGTGGCGCCGGTAATGGGCCAGAGGCCGCGACGAAAGTCTGGTCTGCACGCTTCTCGCTGGACGTCGAACCGTCGGGCCCGATCCATGCCGTGGTGTCGTTGACGGACGAGAAGACCTCGGTTCGCATGTGGGCGGAGCGGGCATCGACGGCGAAGCAGTTGCAGGCGGCGGCCGGGCAACTGAGCCAGGCGCTCAGGCGCGCCAATCTGCAGCCCGGTGACATCGTGGTGCGCGAAGGCGCGCCGCAGCAGATGGCACCGGCATCTGCCGGCCATTTCCTGGATATGGCATTATGATCGTTCAGCCGAAACGCGCGCTCGCGGTCGCGCTGCATTACGACAAAACCGGTGCGCCACGCGTCACAGCGAAAGGCAAGGGCGCGGTCGGCGAGAAAATCATCGAAGTCGCCAAGGCGCACGACATTCCGATCGAGGAAAACGAGGTGCTGGCCGGGGCGCTCTCCAATATCGAACTCGGCGACGAAATCCCGGAAGAGCTTTACAAGGCCGTGGCAGAAGTTCTGGTGTTCGTGCTGCGGCTGTCAGGTCGCGGCCGTTAGGCGGCCTTGATGTGGTCGCCGGTTGTCGCATCCGTGACGGCTGCGGTCTTGCCGATCCGCCCGAGATGGGTGAACTGGAAGCCGGCTTCATATTTCAGCCCATAGCCGAGCATGCGGTCAAAGCCGATATGGGCGAGCCAGATAATGGCGAGCGAACCGGGCAGCGGCTCGGCCGTCAACAAGCCGAATAGCACCAGCAACAACGGCCCGATCGTCGCGTGCGTCGCGTTGTAGACGCCGGCGCCAATCCGTGGCCCCGCCAGATAGGCGACGAAGGCAATGTCCGGCACGAAGAATATCAGCGCATATTGCAGCCAGGACGCGCCGGAAATCCAGTAAAACACCGTCATGCCGACAAACAGCGCGACGCCTTCCCAGCGCAGCAAGTCCCGCACGCCGCCGGTGGCTGCGCCGCTGTGATCGTCGGTCGTGAAATACGCCATGCCGGCCTCCTGATTGATCTCCGATATAAGCGGTCAGCGCGGCGTCGCCATGCAATTGCAATGGATTCCAGCCATGCGGATGGGCGTTTCCAGACCTGAAAACCCCATGCTAGAACCACTCCCAAACCCCGCGCCTGCCGCGGGCTAAAACACGCGACATTGACGGGCTGGAGCACATGAAAGAGATCCTGGATACCCTGGAAGCGCGCCGCGCTGGCGCAAAGCTCGGCGGCGGCGAGAAGCGAATCGAGGCGCAGCACGCAAAGGGCAAGCTGACGGCCCGCGAGCGGATCGAACTGCTGCTGGACAAGGGATCCTTCGAGGAGTTCGACATGTTCGTCGAACACCGCTCCGTCGAGTTCGGCATGGAAAAGACGAAAATTCCGGGCGACGGCGTCGTCACCGGCTGGGGCACCGTCAACGGCCGCAAGACCTTCGTGTTCGCCAAGGATTTTACGGTGTTCGGCGGTTCGCTGTCGGAAACTCATGCGCTGAAGATCACCAAGATCCAGGACATGGCGATGAAGGCGCGGGCGCCGATCATCGGCCTCTACGACGCCGGCGGCGCGCGCATCCAGGAAGGCGTCGCCGCACTCGCCGGCTATTCCTATGTGTTCCGCCGCAACGTGCAGGCGTCGGGTGTGATCCCGCAGATCTCCGTCATCATGGGACCGTGCGCCGGCGGCGACGTCTATTCGCCGGCGATGACCGACTTCATCTTCATGGTGAAGAACACCAGCTACATGTTCGTCACCGGCCCCGACGTGGTGAAGACCGTGACCAACGAGGTCGTGACCGCCGAAGAACTCGGCGGTGCCAGCGTGCATGCGACGAAATCGTCGATCGCCGACGGTGCGTTCGAGAACGATGTCGAGACGCTGCTGCAGATGCGCCGGCTGATCGATTTCCTGCCGTCGAACAACACCGCAGGCGTGCCGGAATGGCCGAGCTTCGACGACATCGAGCGCACCGACCTCTCGCTCGACACGCTGATCCCCAGCAATCCGAACCAGCCCTATGATATCAAGGAACTGATCCTCAAGATCGTGGACGAGGGCGACTTCTTCGAACTCGCGGATACGTTCGCCAAGAACATCGTCACCGGCTTCGGCCGCATCGCCGGCAAGACCGTGGGCTTCGTCGCCAACCAGCCGATGGTGCTGGCCGGCGTGCTCGATTCGGATGCCTCGCGCAAAGCCGCACGCTTCGTGCGGTTCTGTGATGCGTTCAACATTCCGATCGTGACCTTCGTCGATGTCCCCGGATTCCTGCCGGGCACCGCGCAGGAGTATGGCGGCCTCATCAAGCACGGCGCCAAGCTGCTGTTCGCCTACAGCCAGTGCACCGTGCCGCTGGTGACCATCATCACCCGCAAGGCTTATGGCGGCGCGTTCGACGTGATGGCCTCGAAGGAGATTGGCGCCGACCTGAACTATGCGTGGCCGACGGCGCAGATCGCTGTGATGGGCGCCAAGGGCGCGGTGGAGATCATCTTCCGTCAGGACATCGGCGATGCCGACAAGATCGCCGCGCGCACCAAGGAATGATGAAGAAGCACGACAACATGCCGTTGTGACCGCGCCGATCACGCAGCCACACGTTTCGCAGGCTTGATCCGCCTCAACTCGGCGGCGCTCTGGTCCTGCGCGCATTCGAGGTCGTGCTGCGCCTGGAGGTTCATCCAGAAATTCGGCGTGGTGCCGAAATAACGTCCGAGCCGCAGTGCCGTATCGGCCGTGACCGGCGTTTCCTCCCGCGACAGCCGCTCGATCCGCGTCCGCGGGACACCGCAGGCGGCGGCAACCGCATAGGCCGTCACGTTCATGGGTCGCAGAAATTCCTCGCGCAGGATTTCGCCGGGATGAACGGGGGGCAATTTTCGCGCCATGATAAGCCTCATGCCTCTCAATGATAGTCGATAATCTCGACGTCGAACGCTGCCGTGCCGTCCCACCGAAACAAAATCCGCCATTGGTCATTGATGCGGATCGAATGATGGCCGGCACGGTCGCCGCGCAGCAACTCCAAACGATTTCCCGGAGGGATGCGGAGATCATCCAGGACGGACGCTGCGTTAAGCTGCACAAGCTTGCGCCGCGCCACGGTCAACAGGTCAGCCGGAAACCCTTTTGGCGAGCGCCGCTCCAGAAAGATTGCGCGGGCGAATTTTCCTCTAAAGCTCTGGATCATGGAGCATCCGGCGCGCGATAACGTATCACCATGTGATACCAAATGCCAGCGCGATGGCCGGGCCGGCAGCGAACGGTCCACACATCCTATTCAACACGTTATGGTTGCGATATATATACTCGGCGCTCAAGCAGGATTTCGCTCTGCCAGATGCGCGCAGGCTTCGCCCTCCCTGAGGATCAGCGCCTATGATAGTGCACCCGACCTGGACGACGTTCAGCGTCGTCGCTCTGGCTTTCCTGGCCACTCTCACCCTGTCCGCCCACGCCGACGAAACCGTCACCATCGGCGGCTCGCGCGCCGTGTTGATCAGGCCGGCCAAGCCGCGCGCCAGCGTGATCCTGATGCCGGGTGGCAGCGGGGCCATCAATGCGGGTGAGCATGGCGAGATCAATGGGCTGCGCGGCAACCAGTTGGTGCGCACGCGAAGCGCCTATGCGACGCGCGGGCTGGCGGTGCTGGTGGTGGACGCCGGGGTCAATCTCTCCAGCGCGGTGCAATACATGGCGGCCATCAAGCGCCCGGTGACGGTGGTGGCGACCAGCCGCGGCACCCAGCGCGCCGCCGAAGGCATCGCCGCCGGCGCGCGACCGGATGCGTTGGTGCTGACGTCGGGTTTTCTCAGTGCGCAATCCGGCAGCGGCAGCAATGTGATGTCG
>SDZE01000313.1 GCA_004173095.1 Bradyrhizobiaceae bacterium | reverse complement strand
GTTAGCTTCTCGCGCCCGACATCACCAGATCGTCGCGATGGATCATCTCGACGCGGCCGGTGATGCCCAAAATGTTCATGGCGTCGGGCGATGAGCGTCCCTTGATCTTCTCGGCATGGGCGGCGTCATAAGCCACCAGCCCGCGGCCGATCTCATGGGCATCGGGATCCCTGACAATCACCGCATCGCCGCGGGAGAACGCGCCATCGACGCGTATCACACCGGCCGGCAGCAGGCTCTTGCCGGCACGCAGCGCGGCGACGGCGCCGGCATCGATGGTCAGCGTGCCCTTCGGCTCCAGCGATCCCGCGATCCAGCGTTTGCGCGCCGTGATGGGATTGGCGGGCGTCAGGAACCAGGTGCAACGGCCGCCATCGGCGATCGCCTGCAGCGGATGGTCGATCTTGCCGGAAGCGATGATCATATGCGTGCCGGCCGTGGTCGCGATCTTGCCGGCTTCGATCTTGGTGTACATGCCGCCGCGCGATAGTTCGGATTCGGCAGCACCTGCCATGCTCTCGATATCGGCGGTGATGTGCTCGACCACCGGGATCAGCTTCGCATCCGGATTGGCACCGGGCGGGGCCGTGTAGAGGCCGTCGATATCAGACAGCAGCACCAGCAGGTCCGCCGATGTCATGGTCGCGACACGGGCGGCGAGACGGTCATTGTCGCCGTAGCGGATTTCGTTGGTGGCCACCGTGTCGTTCTCGTTGATCACGGGCACCGCGCGCCATTCCAGCAGCTTGCCGATGGTCGAGCGCGCATTGAGATAACGGCGGCGTTCCTCTGTGTCCTGCAGCGTAACCAGAATCTGGCCGGCGCCGATGCCGTGATGGCCGAGCACTTCCGACCAGATCCGCGCCAGCGCGATCTGCCCGACGGCGGCGGCGGCCTGGCTTTCTTCCAGCTTCAGCGGGCCGCGCGGCAGCTTCAGGCGATGCCGGCCCAGCGCGATCGAGCCAGACGACACCACCAGCACGTCGCGTCCGTCCGCGTGCAGTTTTGCGATATCCGCCGCCAGCGCCGCCAGCCACTGCGCTCGCACTTCGCCAGCCGCGTGGTCGATGAGCAGCGACGAGCCGACCTTGACGACGATGCGGCGGAAGTTTTTCAGGTCAGGGGACGACATGGTGGTGTTTCGTGGCCGGATGAGTGAGAGCGTTTCAGCGACGCGAGGTATCCCCTCTCCCCGCTGTTGCGGGGAGAGGGTTAGGGTGAGGGGCTCTTTCCATCCGCAAGCGCAGCAGACGACGAGAGGGCTGAGTGTCGCCCCTCACCCGCCGCGAAGACGCGGCGACCTCTCCCCGCGCAAGATGCGGGGAGAGGTTAAGTCTGCGCGCTTCTGATGAAGCGCATACTTAGAACTTCAGTTATTCGCAGGCGCCCATGGCGCGGACTGTGCTGCGCTCTTGGCCTTGTCGGACACCGGCGCCTCGCCGATCACCTCGACCAGGGCGCGCAACGCCGCCGGCACGCCTTCACCCGTCGCGCCCGAAATCAGCAGCGGCGTCTGTTTCGCCGCGCGCTTCAGGCGCTCCTTTTGCTTCTTCAATTCGTCCGGCTCGACCGCATCGATCTTGTTAAGCGCGACGATCTCGACCTTGTTGGCCAAGTCGCCTTCATAAGCTTCGAGCTCGTTGCGAACGGTCTTGTAGGCCTTGCCGGCATGTTCGCAGGTCGCGTCGATCAGGTGCAGCAGTACGCGGCAGCGTTCGACGTGGCCGAGAAAGCGATCGCCGAGGCCGGCGCCTTCATGGGCGCCTTCGATCAAGCCGGGAATATCGGCCAGCACGAACTCGCGTGAATCGACACCGACCACGCCGAGCTGCGGATGCAGCGTGGTGAACGGATAGTCGGCAATCTTCGGTCGCGCCGCCGAGACCTTGGAGAGGAAGGTCGATTTGCCGGCATTGGGCAGGCCGACCAGGCCGGCATCGGCGATCAGTTTCAGGCGCAGCCAGATCCAGCGCTCCTGGCCAGGCTGGCCGGGATTGGCGTTGCGTGGCGCGCGGTTGGTCGACGACTTGAAATGCGCATTGCCGAAACCGCCATTGCCACCCTCGGCCAGCACATAGGTCTCGCCGAGCTTGGTGAAGTCGTGGATCAGCGTCTCTTTGTCTTCATCGATGATCTGGGTGCCGACCGGCACTTTCAGCGTGATCGGCTTGCCGTTGGCGCCGTGGCGATCCTTGCCCATACCGTTGACGCCGCGCGGCGCCTTGAAGTGCTGCTGGTAGCGATAATCAATCAGGGTATTGAGGCCATCGACGACTTCGATGATGACGTCACCGCCGCGGCCGCCATTGCCGCCGGAGGGGCCGCCGAACTCAATATACTTCTCGCGGCGGAACGCCACGCAGCCGTTTCCGCCGTCGCCGGAGCGAATGTAAACCTTGGCTTCATCGAGGAATTTCATGGCGTACTCGTATCGCAGGGGGGTGTTTGCGGCAACAACTCATCGCTGCCGGGCAAGCGGTGAATGGCTGCCTTGCTGCCGTTTCAATCGCGTCCTAAAGG
>SDZE01000234.1 GCA_004173095.1 Bradyrhizobiaceae bacterium | reverse complement strand
TCGGTGAACACGTCGTTCGGCAGCGAGCCGCCGAAATTCGGCAGCAGCGCCGGCGCCTTGCCGGTGGTGGTCTGCACCGACTGCACGGCCCAGCCGACCCAGGGGTTATCGATATCGGTGCGCGAGGCCGAAAAGAATTGCGACTCGCTGACTTTGATATCGCCGTAGCCGTTTGCCGCCAGATGTGCCGCGATCGCCGGCACAACATTGTCGATATCGGTGCCGACCACGAAGCGCAATTGCAGCACGGCATGCGCTTCGCCGGGAATCGCATTGGCGGGATTGCCGACATTGCCGGCATTGATCGCCAGCACTTCCAGCGTATTCCAAGCGTAGAGGCGCTCGGCCGGTGACAGCCCCTCCTCGCCCCAGCCTTCCGACAGCGATGGCTCATCCGGCGTCGGCGACACCACGACATCGGCCAGTGCCGCACGAATCTGGTTGCTGATGCGCGGTGGCTTCAGCGCATCGAGCAGGATGCGGCCATCGCGATCCACCAGCGTCGCAATCGCCGACGCCAGAATGGTCGCGGGATTGGCGAGCAACCCGCCCCAATTGCCGGAATGATGCGCGCCGTCGCGCAGCTTGAGATCGAGATGGATGCGGCGACCACCG
Source organism: Bradyrhizobiaceae bacterium (assembly GCA_004173095.1). Classification (GTDB taxonomy): domain Bacteria; phylum Pseudomonadota; class Alphaproteobacteria; order Rhizobiales; family Xanthobacteraceae; genus Tardiphaga. The sequence continues at coordinate 17,166 of SDZE01000234.1, read as the reverse complement.
CGGCACCCGAGGAAGATGGTGGGCCGCTCCGCCGACAGCCGCGGACCGTCGGAGGCAATGAAGACATCCGCTTTCAATTCATCGCGCAGACTCTCGCAAACTTTCGGCAGATCGGGCGACCCGATTTCCTCGCCCATCTCGATGATGAATTTCACATTGAAGCCGAGCTTGCCGCCACGCACCTCATGCACGGCGCGAAGCGCTGCGATATTGATGGCATGCTGGCCCTTGTTGTCAGCGGTGCCGCGGCCATAGACGCGATCGCCCGCCTCGGTGCAGCGCCACGGATCCATCCCGTCGCGCCATTCGCCTTCCATGCCGGGCACGACATCGCCATGGCCATACATGAGAACCGTCGGCCGATCGTCGCTTTCATGATAGGTCGCGAGCAGGTTCGGCCCGCGGCCAGACGGCGACGGCACGATCGTCGTGGTGAAGCCGAGCGCGGTGAATTGCGGAACCAACTCGTTGTCGAGATAGGCCTGCAGCTCGTCACCGCGTTTGTCGCTCGGGCTCTCGGTCTTGTAGCCGACCATGCGATCCAGCACGGCGAGGAATTCGCCGGACTCAAATTGCGCATCGATCGACGCGATGGCCTGTTCACGCGACATCAGAGCGTCCTGAACACGGCATCGGCCTCGGTGAGGAGGCGATCGGCATGGGCGGCGGTGAACACCAGCGGCGGACGGATTTTCAGCGTGTTGGCGGCGGCACCCGTGGCCGAGATCAGCACGCGACGCGCGCGCAGACCGTTGACGACGGCAGCGGCCGCCGCAGCGTCGGGCTCCTTGGTGGTGCGATCCTTGACCATTTCGACGCCGACATAGAGGCCGGAGCCACGCACATCGCCGATGCCGTCGTATTTCTTAGCGAGCGCCTCGAAACCGTCGCGCAAGATCTTGCCGACCTTGAGCGAATTCTCGACCAGCTTCTCGTCCTGGATGACATTGAGCACGGCTTGCGCCGCGGCCATCGCCACCGTGTTGCCGCCGAACGTGTTGAAGTAGCGATTGTCGCGCCCGAACTTCTCGACGATCTCCGGCAGCATCACCGCGGCAGCCACCGGATAGCCGTTCCCCATCGGCTTGCCCATGGTGATGATGTCCGGCGTGATGCCGTGGCGCTGATAACCCCACAGCTTCTCGCCGCTGCGGCCGAAGCCGGACTGCACCTCGTCGGCGATATAGATGCCGCCGGCCTTGTGGATGACGTCGATCACCGGCTGCAGCACAGTGGTCGGATGCGAGAAGATGCCGTCCGACGAGAACATGGAATCGGCGATGAAGCAGGCGACACCGGCGCCACGGCGCTGCAGATCGACGATCTGCTCGGAGACTTTCTCGGCCATCCATCGGCCGATATTCTCCGGCGCGATGCGATAGCTGTCGGGCGCCGGCACGCGGCGAACGAAGGTGCCGAGCGGCGAATATGGACCGAGTGACGGCGAAAAGCCGGCGGTCAGTTCGGAATTGCCGTGATAGGCCTCATCCGTAATGATGATGCCCTGATGGCCGGTGTGATGCCTGGCCATGCGGACGGCGAGATCGTTGGCTTCCGAACCGGTGCAGGTGAACATCGCGTGGCGCGCCGGACCATCGAAGGTCGCGAGCAGTTGCTCGGCGTAGTCGAGAATGCCCTTCTGGATGTAGCGTGTGTGCGTGCACACCGTCTGCGCCTGTTTCGTGATCGCTTCGACCACGCGCGGATGGCAGTGGCCCACAGAGACGACATTGTTGTATGCGTCGAGATATTCGTTGCCCTCGCTGTCATAGAGCAGCACGCCATTGGCACGCGCGACCTCGACGGGCTCCTTGTAGAACAGCCGGTAGGCCGGGCCGAGCAGCGCCGTGCGACGCTCGACCAGTTTGCGACTCTCTGCCGACAGATTGGTGGCCGTTGCCGGATCGAAACCGTTGACCATCTTGCCGCGCGGGGCTGACATGATTGACATAAGATGCTCCTGTGATGCGTCGTGCGTTAGCGCGCGAGGTCGATCAACGCGCTGTTGAGTTCGTCCATCGAGCGATTGAGGAACCAGTCGATCTGGCCCCAGGTCATGTGGTTGTTGCGGAGAACATAGTCGGCCACCGACGGCACGCGATTGGCCATCGCCGTCGATAGCAGGATGCGCGTGGTCAGCCGCGACATGATCAGCGCCGGGATCAGCGCGAGCTCTTCTTCGGTGAGATCGGCGATGCCAAGATAGCCGCGCAGCAGGTCGCGGCCATGGGCGAAGATGTCTCCGTCCATCACCGCCGGCAGCTGATTGAGCATGGCGGTTGAGACATCGATGGCAATCGCCGTGCGCACGGTATCGCCGAAGTCGATGATGCCGCTGATGAAGGTCGGCAAGCTGGGATCGGCGACGATATTGGAGCGGGTGAAGTCGTTATGCAGCACCTGCTGGCGACAGCGCGACAGACGCGGTTCGATCGAGGTGAAACGCTCCAGCACGGTCTCGAGCCTGGCGCGCCAGGCAGTGTCGGTGATCTCCGGCAGCAATGGCGCCAGGGTCGGCAGATTCTTGACGTCCCACGGCACCATGCGATTTTCGGTCGGATGGCTGAAATCGGCGAGCGCATGACGCAGCTTGGCCAGCAGCCGCCCGATTTCTTCGCGCCCCCGGCCGTCGATCACGACCTCGGTCAACGGCTGCCCTTCGACGAAGGACATCAGCCGGACCTGACGCCGCTGGCCGGCGCGATCGTGATAGGTGAAATGCCCATCACCCGTCGTGTTTGGAATCACGCGCGGAATCGGCATATCCGGCGCACGCGCCTCGACATGTTGTAGCACGCGGATCTGGAAATCGATTTCGGCGACATCTTCGGTGGGGTTGGCGACCTTGAGCACGTAGCGCGGACCGCTGGCCGGCGCGATGCGGAAAGTGTCGTCCTTCTCGGTGGCGAAGCGGGTCGGCTTGCCATCGATGCCGAAATGCGCCCGCGCCAGGTCGACAGCCTCGTCCTCGGTCATATTCACATACGAGGCCGCGAGACCGCTTTGCATTGCAACCGGAGCGGAAGTCTCGTGTTTCACTGCAATTGATCCAATCTCGATTCGGAACCGGCGCCTTGATGCAAGCCGGTCTCGACGAGATTAGCAATGGAACGCCGGCTTGTCAGGCGGATCGGTATCTCGTTCCCGCAGCGAGTGCCGAGCACCCCACAAGCGGGATCAATCACTCCAGACATGCGTTGGCCCCCGATCAAACTGCGCGAAGGGAACTCATGACTGTCAATTTCGAAACGCTGTGGGCATCGCTGCTGCTCTACGGCCTGAACGCGATCTATGCCGGCGCCCTGCTGGCCATCGGCTTTTACGTGTCGGGTGCTGCGGATCGCATTGTCACCAGCGCGCTCTCCCATACCCGGCGGATCGACCCGCTGGTGTCGAATTTCGTGGCATCTCTGGCGCGCTATGGTGTGCTCGCCGTGGTCGGCATCGCCGTGCTGCAGCTGTTCGGCATTCAGACCGCAAGCCTCGTGGCCGTACTTGGTGCTGCCTCGCTGGCGATCGGGCTGGCGTTGCAGGGGACCCTTACCAATCTCGCCGCCGGCGTGATGCTGCTGCTGTTTCGACCGTTCAAGATTGGCGACACGGTCGAGGTCGGCGGCAAGGCGGGCACGGTGACGTCGCTTTCGCTGTTCATGACCGAACTCAAGACCGGCGAGAATGTGCAGATCCTGCTCCCCAACGGATCGGTCTGGGGGTCGGCGATCATCAACAGATCTACCTATCCCGGCGCTGTCGTCGGTAAGGTTGAGGTCAGCTTTCCCGTCCGTGCCGGTCGGGAAGCGCAGATGCTGGGCCAGGAACTGATTGCCGATCTCGTGCGGGACTCGCGTGTACAGCACGACCCGGCGCCGCAAGCCAAGGTTTCGAAAGTCGTCAATCTCGCCGATGGCGATGGCGTGGTGGAGTTGACCGTTGCCGCAACCACTGATCTGCGCGATGTCGACGCGGTGAAATCGAAGCTGTTGGAAGCAATCAACACCTACATCGCCGCCCGGCCTTCAGGATGGGCCAAAGCCGCGACCTAAGGGGCGTCACCTGGTGCGGATCGCGCCGCTCGGCCCCCGCAGATCGGACAGCGGCACGCAGCTTTTCTTGCGACGCTGATTGTTCGGCGCGCCCTGCACCTTGAGCACCTTGCCGGGCGAACACGAGCCATTGTCGACATAAACGGTCGAATAGGGGTCCATCGCCAGCGGCTCGAACGACAGGATGCGTTGCGCTGTCGCGGGTTGAAGCATGGATAGCGTGACGGCTGCTGCGAGCAGCACAAAGCAAACAGAGCGCATCGAATTCTATCTCGCGTAAATAATCAGACCGGCGATCAGGACCATGGCCGCCACGGCGCATAGATGGGCGCAAGCAATCGATACAGCTTCGACCGCAGGCCCTGCTTTTCGCTTCCGCCCAGCGATGGGCATGCGCGACGCAGACGGCGCCTTAGAACGCGATATCGTCAAATGGCTGTCCCCACAATCGACGCGACATCGTCCCCAATGCGCCGATCGCCACAAACTCCGCATCAAATGAGGCGACAGTGAGTCCCAGACATCGCAAGACGCGCGCGGCTATCCAAGCTCAGTTGTCCTGGGTCGCCCACGCTCTGCCGCGTTGTGCGACATCGGGCGTCACATCGCGTCCGCAGAGATCGGCCGAACGCTCGAATTGCTCCTGGATTTCAGGCGTCACCGTTCCTGCTGAACTGTCGATTTCGCGCAGCGAGATGGTCGCGGTGAATGCGGCAGCAAAACAGCTGCAAAATTTTCGGGAATCGATCGATGGGCGGTTCGGACGCTTGCGAAAATGATTCGAACAGCTCTTTTCCAGATTCGACGCCATCTGATCGATCTCGCCGGCGAAGCCCGGCGATGCGCAAGCAAGCGCCAGCGCCATCGCGAGCCCTTTAGACCGCATCATGCTGTCGCGCCCCGCGGTTCCACGCCCCAAACTCACCTGCAACTGTCATACTATACCTTAGTCCGCCATCCGCGACGCATCGTTTCGCCAGTGTCCGTGCAGCGCCTTAAACTGGGGTGAATTGTCGCAAATACGACGGTTGAATCCGTCATCCCCAGCGGAGATGGTCGGACATGAAACGGATTTTCGAATTGATCGCGATCGTGGTGATCGGCGGCGGCAGTGCCGCACTCTTCGCTTACTCGATGGGCTCGCTGGCGATGGATGAATTCGGGCTCGGCGGCCGCCCGCTGGTCTCAATTTCGCTATTGTCCGCAGGCTTTATTGCCCTGCTGCTCGCTGTCGAGTTCCTCGGCACGTTCGGAATCGTCGGCGGATCGGATCGCTCCGCCACATCGGCTGAAGATCTCTCACAACGGGAAAGCCTGATGCACCAAATCACCAAGGCCGATATCGCCATCTCGGTGGGCCGCGGCTTGATCATGGCCGCCGCGATCGTCGGGGCGACGTATTACTTCGGCAGTTGGTATCTCGGCGGCGAAGGCCTTGAAGCGCTGTTTCACAGTGTGGACGATCATCTCGCGACGTCCGTGGAAAGCGCGCTGTCCCCGAGCACCGAAGCCACGCACTAGCGTGGCCCCGGACGCTTCGACGATTCAATAAGCGACGGACTGCGGCCGACCGATGCCGCTATAGAGGAAGCCGTTCCGCATGACTTCGTCTGGCGCATAGATGTTGCGGAGATCGACGATCACCGGACACGCCATGATCGACGCCATCTCCTTCAGGTCGAGCGCGCGGAACTGCTCCCATTCGGTGACGATGGTCACCGCGTGGCTGCCGCGCGCGCAATCATAGGCGCTGTCGCAGAAGGGCGCGCCATCGCGCGCTTGCGCTGATCGTTGACGGCAACCACGGTCTCGATGATCCGCAGCGGCGCTTCGTGATCCTGCCCGGTCTTGATCAGCGCCAGCGTATCCTTCGGAAAACACGAGCCGCCATAGCCGGGACCGGCATGCAAAAATTTGGCGCCGATCCGGTTGTCGAGTCCGATGCCGCGGGCGACTTCCTGAACATTGGCGCCGACCTTCTCGGCGAGATCGGCGATCTCGTTGATGAAGGCGACCTTGGTGGCCAGAAACGAATTGGCGGCGTATTTGGTCAGCTCGGCGGTGCGGCGATCGGTATAGAGAATCGGCGACGCATTGAGATGCAGCGGGCGATAGACCTCCGCCATCACCTGTTTTGCGCGCGCATCGCTTGATCCGATCACGATCCGGTCCGGATGTTTGAAGTCGCGAATCGCGGCGCCCTCGCGCAGAAATTCCGGATTGGAGACGACGGCAAATTCGGCCCCTGGATTTTCCTCGCGGATGATGCGCTCGACCTCGTCGCCGGTCCCCACCGGCACCGTCGACTTGTTCACGATCACTGTGAATTTCGTAAGCGCCTTCGCGATCTCGCGCGCGGCGGCATAGACATAAGTGAGATCGGCGTGGCCGTCACCGCGCCGCGACGGCGTTCCGACAGCGATGAACACCACCTCGGCCTCACCCACGGCTGCGGTGATATCGGTGACGAAGTGCAGCCGCTTCTGCTTGGCATTGCTGGCCACCAGCGCATCGAGGCCGGGCTCGTGGATCGGGATTTCACCGCGGTTGAGCGCGTCGATCTTGCTCTGATCCGTATCGACGCATGTGACGTGGTGACCGAAATCGGAAAAGCACGCACCTGACACGAGCCCGACATAGCCGGCCCCAATCATCGCAATTCGCATTGCATGTCCTGTCTATCAAAAGTCCGCGGTCAGAACGACCCGGACAGCCCCAGATTGAATGCAGCATGATCCGGCCGACCAGTTGCGGCGACTTCGCGTGATCATGCTGTGGTGCCGCGTTATCTCAACTGCTCAGCAGCAGCTCGCCATCGAGATGTCGCGGGAAGAAGAAGAAATTGTTGACGTAGGATTGTCCGGGTTTGCGGCCGCCATTGGGCAGCAACGCCTCGGGATCCTGCATCGTCTCGGCATCGAACCATTCGACCGCGACGATCTCGTCGTCGGAGAGGAAATAGCCGCGATAATCCTTGGCCTCGAAGAAGTCGAAGATCGATTTCGTGGCATCGGTACGATGGCGGTCTTCGGCTTCGACGAGAAACACCGGCTGGCAGCGATCGATCAGGCCGGTTGCCCCCTTCAGGACGCTGAGTTCGTGGCCTTCGACATCGACTTTGACGAAGGCGACGTCGTCTTGCAGCACGCCATCAAGCCGCGCCAGCGGCACATGGGCGGCGACGACATTGGTCGTGTTCGGCGCATGCGACTGTTCGAGCGATGCCAGACCGTGAACGAGACCGTCGTCGCTCTGCGGAATGTAGAGATCGGCGTCGCCGACATGATCCGACAGTGCGATCTCATGGATGCTGACATTCGGCGCCGAGGTCCGGCGCAGCAGCGTTGCCATGTCGCGCGACGGCTCGAAGGCATGGACCTTGCGTGACAACCGGGCTAGCTTCTGCGTGTAAAGGCCGACATTGGCGCCGACATCGACGGTGACGGCATCGGCCGGGACGATCCTGTCGAGATAATCGAGCTCGCGCTCGGCGGTTTTCGGACGCTTCATGAAGCGCCAGCGCAACCACATCGAGGGAAATGTCTGCTTCAGAAGATGCTTGGTACGTTGCGTTGCGGTCATGACTGTCACCTTTATCGAAACTGCCTAGTCTCTGGACACACACCTGCCGGACGTCGCGATGTGTGGCGCGACCGTTGAATGGCCCGATGACCTTGATGGAATGCAGTCGCTGAGATCAGAATGCGTTGCCGGAAATGAATTCCTTACGCACCGTGTGCACGATGATGCGGATGTCCTTCAGCATCGACCACGCTTCGATGTAATCGAGATCATAATCGATGCGCGCGATCGCCAATGACGGATCGGCGGTGCTGCCACGGCAGCCGCTGATCTGCGCAAGACCGGTGATCCCCGGGCGCGCGCTGTGGCGCTGGAAGTAGTACGGCACCAGATCCTCGTACAGCATGTCGGCCGCCAGCATGCCGGGCACATGCGGCCGCGGCCCGACCAGCGACATGTCGCCCTTCAACACGTTGATAAGCTGGGGAAGTTCATCGAAGCTGGTCCGGCGCAGCAGCTTGCCGATGGCTGTCACGCGCGCATCGCCCTGAACCGTCTGCTGTACGCCCCGCTTGTCACCAAGATCGTTGCGCATCGAACGGAACTTGTAGATCTTGAAGATCCGGTTGCGATAGCCGTAGCGATATTGCGTAAAGAACACGGGTCCGGGCGACGTCGCCTTGATGGTCGCGGCGACCATCAAGAAGAGCGGCAGGAAGAACAGAAGCGCCGCGCCCGATGCCGTGACGTCGAACAGACGCTTGATCAGGGACGTCGACGGCTCGCGCCGAACGGCTTGCCGGGTGCGGCGACCGCGATAGGCGTTGCTGCCATAGGCCCCACGGCCGCCGGCGAACTCCACCGGGCGCACCGAGAGGAACCGTTGCCCCTTCCAGAGCTCCGTAACCTTGTTTCGATCGAGACCAACTGAAACAGTAGAGACCATTGGTGACGCTCCCTGCTGGAACTTTGGTGAAGAAAATTGAATCGTTTCGAGAAAAGCAGCCAGTTCGCTCAAGCGACAAATCACCGTCTTCGCTGTTTCGACGTGTCGGCATCTCTCGGCAGTGAAACTTGTTGAACTCTTTGCGCGAATTGGGGCCGCAAAACGGTATTGCCGTGCACGACAATGCAGCAACGCCTCAGCTTGTTTTTGTGCGATGCGGAAAAATCACTGCGAGCAAAAGCGGTTAGGTGGTGAGTGACTGCCTCGCGCTGCATTCGTTCGGGGGCAGCCATGCAAAAACATCTACGCCAAGCGTTCGATGAAATAACGATGGCGCCCGATCGACGACGGTATCATCATTGATTCATCACGATGGTCATCGCTGTGTAACATTTGAGATTCGGGATCGATCTTCATCGCGCGCTAAACGAGTCGGCATTATTTGCCGCGTATGACATTTTAGAATCGGACGTCGCGATCGACGTCCAATCACGTCGGTCAAGGCCATGACATTGAGGCGGATGCAGCAGCCGACCACGACCGACAGCAAAGTTGTCGTTCTGCCGACCCGCGCCGGTGCCACGCGTCGCCATGCGGAAGCGGACGACGCCGTCGCCAACCCGTCGCTTGCAGACCACGTCAAAGATCGCGGGCTCCGCCGTCTCATTATTCTTGCAACGGCGTTCGCATGGATCGCCATTGTCGCCGCTATGCAATTCATCTTCTTCTGAAATTTGACCGCGGCCGCCTCCCCGGCATAGTGAGACGATCATGCCGCATCCATCTTCCAACCCATCGCCAGCCAAGGCCACGCTCCCGCCCGACACGCGCATTTACGCCATCGGCGATGTGCATGGCCGCGCCGACCTGCTGCAGGAGGTCATCTCGCGTATTGACGAGGATCTCCAACGGCGGCCGATCGCCTTTGCCGGCGAGGTCTATGTCGGCGATTACATCGACCGTGGCGCGGATTCGAAAGGCGTGCTCGATCTGCTGGCCGTCCGCCTGGTGCAAAATCATGCCATCTGCTTGCGCGGCAACCATGAAGCCTTGATGGAAGAGTTTTTGTTCAATGATCCCGCTGCGTTGAACGGCTGGCGTCAACTCGGGGGGTTGGCCACACTCGCCTCCTACGGCATTACGCCGACGCCGGATCAAACGGCTGACGATGTGCAAGACGCGCTCCGCGCCGCGCTACCGACCACCCACCAACTTTTTTTTCGCTGCCTGCGGAACAATATTCGCTGCGGAGACTTCCTGTTCGTCCACGCCGGCATTCGTCCGGGCGTCGCTCTTGATGCCCAGGATCCGAACGATTTGCTATGGATCCGCGACGAATTCCTGAAGTCGAGCAATGATCACGGTCTTTATGTCGTGCACGGTCACACGCCTGTTGCACATGCGGATATCCGCAGCAATCGCGCCAATATCGACACGGGCGCTTGGCGCAGCGGCGTCCTCACCTGCATCGCCATCGAAGGCACGGAGATCATGGTTCTCTAGAACCATTGCTGTTCGATGCCCCGCTTGACGGCGCCGTGACGCGGTGTGAACGCCGCAGCTTCTTTCTTTCGCCGTTTTTTGCCGGACAGTTCGCGACGGATGTCATCGAATTGGTGCAGACAATCTTTTTTGTGTTGAGTTGGGGGTTTGCAATGTCTTCGGTTCGCCGGTCCGCCGGACTATTCGTCTTGTTTATGTTGGCGCTTGTCAGCGTCTTCGCTGATGCGCCGACGGCGTCGGCACAGCAGCGCGCTGCTGCGGCGTCGCCCTCAGGCGCCTACATGCTCGGTCCCACCGATCGCGTGCGGGTCAAGGTCTATGGTGAGCCAGAGATCACCGGCGAGTATGAAGTCGATGCCAACGGCAATGTCTCGATCCCGCTGGCCGGCCAGGTGCGCGCTGCGGGGCAGACCACGCGCCAACTCGAGCGCAGCATCGTTGCGGCACTCTCCAAGGGAATCGTGCGAGATCCGCGCGTGAGTGTCGAGATGCTCGCTTACCGCCCCTTCTATATCCTGGGTGAAGTGAAGAAGAGTGGCGAATATCCGTATCGCGTGGGTCTCACGGTGCTTGATGCCGTCGCCACGGCCGGCGGCTACACCTATCGCGCCAATGAAGGCAAAGTGTATCTGCGCCGTGCGGGCTCCACCGTGGAAGAAATCTATCCGATGGACGCGCCGGTGCTTGTGTATCCCGGTGACAACGTGCGCGTGCCCGAGCGATACTTCTAACTCTCCTTTCATTCTCAACATCTCGCCCTGACCCGCATGCCCGGATGCGGCGATAACACGCGCTTTGTGTTGCGCTGCCATAGTCTCGTCTCTTTACGCTGTGTAATCTTGTGCGGTGCGACGAACCCATGTCGCAGGCGACGTGAAGATCGGCGGAGGTGCGTTTCATCAACGATGCGTTGAGCATGAGCTAGCGGGGGCGCTTTGTTGATCGCGTGTTTGCCGATTTTGCAGGCTCCGCGATGAATGGATGAGCAGCACTCACGTCTCGACGACAGTTTGATCGCGAAGCACACAGCCTTCGCAAGGGATGCATGATGAAATGTTCGCCGGCATGGATGGAGGACGACGCGAGCGGGATGCGACAGCCCGCACGCCGCACCGTGCTCGCCATACGACGCCTCGCATGTTTCGCGCCGGCGCCCGCAGCTGCGATCCTGCTCGGATTGTCATCGCCTGCCAACGCACAGGCGATTCAGAACAATATGGATCCGCTCGGTGCGCCGTTTAATGCGCAACGCATCTTCGAGCCATCCGCATTGCCCGAACTCGATCACCGCGACACGCGCGACACCAACAACGAGCCGGTGGCGCCCGAGGATACGCCGGTGAAGGGCCGGCAGCACGAAGGATACGAGCCTGTCGGCATCCGCTCGGGATCCTGGATGTTCAATCCGTCGCTGATGACCGGCGCGCTCTACGACAGCAACGTGTTCGCTTCGAACACCCAGAAGAATGCCGATATCGCCGCTACCATCGAGCCGAGCCTGCGTGCGCATACGCTGTGGGAACGCCACGGTATCGATCTCAAACTGAATTCGCAGAGCACGATCTACAACCAGTATTCGAGCCTCGACCAGACCAATGTCAGCCTCAAAGGCGCCGGCTGGTTCGATGTTGCGCACGACATGGTGGTGCTCGGCAGCTTTCAGATCGCACGCTTGAACGAAGGGGTGGGATCGCTGAGTTCGCCCACCAATGCGATTACGCCGACACCTTATAATCTGTTCTCGGGCGACCTCACGCTGCGCAAGGAATGGGGCCGGCTCACCACCTCCGCAGGCGTCCGCGTCGACTCCTACGAATTCGGAACGGCGCGTGCGCAGGATGGCAGCATCATCGATCAGAGCGCGCGCGATGGCCAGATCTATGCGGTACATGGCCGGATCGATTACGCTTTCTCGCCATCGCTCGGCTGGTTTGCCGGTGCCGAGGCCAATGAACGCGACCTGCGCGGCATCCCGGGCTCGTCGATCGATTCAACGGGTTATCGCGTGCTATCTGGTTTCACCGTCGGCCTCGGGCGACTGGTGAAGGGCGAATTCGGCGGCGGTTATGTCGAGCAGCGCTTCGACAATCCACTGATCGGCACCGTGTCCGGCCCATCCTATCGCGCCAAGCTGACCTGGAGCCCGACACGACTGCTCGACATTCATGTCAAGGCCGAACAGCTGGTGACGCAGACGTCGGACACCAGCTCAACCGGTGTGCTCGCGAATGCGGTGCAGGTAGGCGCCGATTACGAGTTACTGCGCAATGTCGTGCTGTCGGCCTCGGCAGGCTATGAGACCGATCGCTTCTTCGGCCAGGATCGCCGCGACACCGTCACCACCACCAATGCCAGCGTGAAGTATCTGATGAACCGCTTCAGCGCGATCTCGGTCTACCATCGCTACATCTCGCGCGACAGCAACACGCCCATCTTCAGCTTCGACAAGCATCTGGTAGGGATCAATGTTACAGCGCAATTTTGATCAAGCCTATCCTGCGGCCGATCCGGTGCCGACTTCGGTTGAGGGCTGGAAGGCGCCAACGGTCGATCTGCGCGAGATGGCCCGCATCCTGCGCCGCCGCTGGCGCGTGGCGCTGGCTCCCGCTGCGGCGCTGGCTGCCGTTGCGCTCGTCTATCTGTTGATGGCGACCACGCTCTATACGGCCGTATCGACCGTGCTGGTGGATCCGCGTCGCGCCACCATGATCGAGACCAACCAGACCACGCCGACCAATATCGGCACCGACGATGCCACCATCGAGAGCCAGGCGCTGCTGATCCAGTCGGTCTCCACGGCGCAGCGCGTGGTCGACAAACTGGCGCTGACGCAGGACGACGAGTTCAAGCCGAAGCCCGGACTGCTCGATCCGATCAAGAACCTGTTCAGGGGCGAGCGCCAATCCGGCGGCCTCAGCCCGGAAGAGATCGCACGCGCCAATGCGGTCGACATTCTGCAACAACGCATGAAGGTGATCCGGCAGGGCACCACCTTCCTGGTCGATATCGCCGTCAGTTCGGAATCGCCGAAGAAGGCCGCGACCATCGCCAATGCGGTGGCGTCCGCCTATTTCGACGAACAGGTGCGCGCCAAATACGATTCGACCAAGATTGCAGCCAAATGGCTCGGCGGCCAGATCGACGATCTGAAGAGCCGCGTCGTGACCTCTGAAAAGGCCGTGGCCGATTATCGCGCGGAGAACAATCTGTCGGTCGCGCAAGGCGTCACCGTCAACGACCAGCAGATCACCGACCTCAACAACAAGCTGATTTCCGCCCGCGTGCAGACGGCGGAAGCGCGTGCCAAATATGATCAGGTGCAGCAGCTGTCCAAATCCGGCGCGGATGCCGGCGGGCTGAATGCGGCCGTATCGTCGGACATGGTGAGCAAGCTGCGCACGCAATATGCCGATATCGCCAAGAACGATGCCGACCTCACCAGCAAATACGGTCCGCGCCATCCGATGGTGGCCAATGTGCGCGCCCAGCTGAAAGACACCCAGCGGCTGATCAATGAGGAACTGCGGCGGATCGTCGAGAGCACCAAGCACGATTACGACGTCGCGCGATCGCGCGAGGCGTCGCTGCAGACCAGCTTCGATCAGTTGCAGGGCGTCTCCACCTCGTCCGGCCAGGCGCTGGTCCGCCTGCACGAATTGCAGCGCGAAGCTGAGGCCAACCGCACGCTCTACGAATCCTATCTCGCGCGCTCCAAGGAGACCACGGCGCAGGAGAGCCTGGAGCTGCCGGATTCGCGGATCGTCTCCACCGCCGGCGTGCCGCTGGCGCCGTCGGCCCCGAAATCGAAGCTCATTCTGGGTCTCGCCATTCTGCTCGGTCTCGGCGCCGGCACCGTGCTGGCATTCCTGACCGATTATCTCGACGGCAGGATCAAGACGCTCGAACAGGCCGAAAGCATCACCGGCGTTCCCGCCCTGGCTGCGCTGCCGTCGATCGGTGCGCGCGAACTGGCCTCGCGCGCCAAGCGTGGCCGCAAGGATCTCGAGAGTTACGATCCGCGCACCATGCGCCTGCTGCCACCATCGCTGCAGCCGCCATTGATGCGTTACGCCATCGAGGAGCCGGGCACTTTCTTCGCCGAAGCGATCCGCGCCGTGCGTCTGTCGATCCAGCGCGCGCGGAAACTCGCGCCGGTGAAGACCGTGCTGGTCACATCGGGACTCGAAAGCGAAGGCAAGACGACCTTTGCCGGCAATCTCGCGCTGTCATTCGCAACGCTTGGTATCAAGACGCTGCTGATCGATGCCGATCTGCGCAATCCCGGCATGACGCGCGCGCTGTGCCCGAATGCCGAGGCCGGCCTGTTCCAGGTCGCCACCGGCGAGGTGTCGCTCGAACAAGCGCTGCTGTTCGATCGATCGACCGGACTGTCGATCCTGCCATCGCCCGCCATGACCGACGTCGATGTCATCACCGAGCTGATGTTTTCGGATCAGATGGTCGACGTGCTCGAACGCTTGAAGTCTCATTACGAGCTCATCATCATCGACTCGCCGCCCTTGATTCCACTCGTCGACGGTCGCGCGCTGGCTGAGCTCGCCGACCGCATTCTGCTCGCCATGGCGTGGGACCAGACGCCGCGTGAAGTCGTGCAGCACACGATGGAATTGCTGGCCCCCGTGCATGACCGGCTGCTCGGCACCGTGCTGACCCAGGTCGATCTCTCGAAGATCCGCTTCTACGACTATTATCGCAGCTCGGCCTATCTCAAGCCGTACGGGATCGCCGCGACGGCGGGAACGGCCAGGTGACCTTGATCCGCGCCACGTCGGCGCCTCACCTGCAGCGCCATCACATGCAGAATCGTGCCGCGCAACGTGCCGGCTCCTTTGCTGCGGCGAATGGTGCACCGCTGCCACAGCGGCACGCGCTGCCGGATGTTGGCCGCCTGATCGATGTCGCCATCATCGGCCTGCTCACCGTCGCAATCATCGCTATCTTCACGCTGTCGGGCAGCGTGCTGACCACGCTGAAGATTCACTACCTCACCGCCGGCGGCAACTTTCTTGAAAAGCTGCATCCCGCGACGTTCCTGACGTTCATGGCGACGTTGTTGATCCTGATGCGCAACGGCGATCCGATCGGCGAGATCAACCGCGCCTTCTCCGACGCCAAGCTGCTGCTGGTGCATCTGTTCTGCTGGTTTTGCCTACTCATTCAGATGTTCGTGCTGGATCGTCCGTTCACGGTGATCATCGACACGTTCCTGCTGCCGGTGCTGCTGTGCCTGCTGATCTGGCGGCTGACGCCGCAGCAGCGCAAGCCGCTGATCTGGGCGATTCATGGCACACTGCTGCTCAACATCGTCATCGGTTATTATGAATTTGCCTCTGGCCATCGCATCGTTCCACTCACCCTGGGCAGCGTCATCGTCATGGGCGAGTGGCGCTCAGCAGCGCTTCTCGGCCATCCGCTCACCGCATCGGGCATCATTGCCGCCTATATCATGGCACTGGTGTTGCGGCCGGCGGTGTGTCCGCCGCTGCTGCTGCGCATCCCGCTGATCGGATTTGCCCTCGTCTCGCTGATGGCCTTCGGAGGCCGCACGGCGCTGATGACGGTGCTGGCCGTCCTCGCCGTCGTGGCGTCTGTTGAGGCTTTCAATCTGATACGCGGCAAACGAATCCCGCTGCTGGTCGCCGCCGGCGCCATTTGTCTGATCTTCGCAGCCGTCGGTCTTGTGTTCGCCGCGTATTCACTCGGCATCTTCGACAAGATGCTGCTGCGCTTCTCGTCCGACAAAGGCAGCGCGCTGGCGCGCGTCGCGACGTTCGACATGCTGTCGCATTTCCAATGGGGCGAACTGGTGCTCGGTCCGAACCCGGTCCGCGTCAATGCACTGCAGTCGCAGCTCGGATTGAATTACGGCATCGAGAATTTCTGGGTGTCCTGCATCGTGCAGTTCGGCCTCATCCATACGATCCTGATCACGCTGGGACTGACCTGCTTCGCTGTCGAGCTGATGCGGCGCTCCCATCGCGGCGCCTGGGCCGTTCTGTTTCTGATCTTGATGATTGCCGCCAGCTCGGTCAGTTTTTCCTCCAAGAACATTCAACTGGCGCAATTGGTGCTCTTGATCGCGCTGCTGCTGCCGCGTGACGCGCGGCCTGCAACCGCGCCGCCGCGGACGATGACACCGGGGCATTCCCATCGGCATCAGGAGTTCGCATGACCATCTATGTCGATCACACCCATCTCGGCCGCCACGTCACGGGCCTCGAACGCATCACGCAGGAATTGTTCTCCGAACAGGCGCTGAAGCCGCTCAAGGTCACGCCCGTGACATCGACCGGCACCCTGCAGATGATTGCGACACAGACGCTCGGCCTGCCTGCCCGGCTGGCGACGACCAATGCGCTGCTGCTATGTCCGGGCTTTCCACCGAGCCCGCTGCTGCGGCCGTTTGCCGAGCGGGTGTTGCCCTATATCCATGACGACTTCCTGATCACACGCAGCGCCGATCTCAACATTCGCGCGAGGCTGTATATGGCAGCGCCGTTCAAGACCGCGCTGAAGCACTATCCGCGCTTCCTCACCAATTCGCGCGATACGCAGCGCAAGATCAGCGCCTATACGCGATCCGATGCCGAGATCACTCTGTATCGACCTCCGGTGCGCAACGTCTTCAATATGCGATCGACGGGCCGCGACAGCCGCGATGTCAGCGCCACGCCGCTGCGCGTGGTCGCCCTCGGCACTGTCGAGCCGCGCAAGAACTTCGTCACCGCCGGCCATATCGTCGGCGCCCTGCGCCGACATGGCTTTCCCGGCGCCACGCTGGACATCGTCGGGCGCAAGGGTTGGGGAGACGACTGGACGACGCTCGAGCAGATGCCCGGCGTGACCCTGCATGGCTATCAATCCGCCGACAATGTCACCCGCCTGCTCGATCAGGCCGACCTTTTTATATGTACGTCCCATGACGAAGGTCTCGGCCTGCCGCTGCTGGAAGCGCAATATGCCGGCCTTCCCATCGTCGCGCCGCAGGCAGCGGTGTTCCAGGAGGTGCTCGGCCAGTCCGGCATCTTCATCGACATGACCGATCATGGCAATGCGGCCGCACAGATCGGCGCTGCCATCGCCACGCCAAGCTGGCGACACCAATACATGGCGGCGGCAGAGCAGAATCTC